>CALLYN010000627.1 GCA_937858455.1 uncultured Kouleothrix sp. | reverse complement strand
GTTCAGCACATAGCGCGTGAAGAATTGCAGGAACACGCACAGCGCCATCAGCCAGAACGTGAGAAGGGTGATCCAGTCCTCCGGCGCATAGCCGGAAAGCGAGGCTTCCGGCCCCGGCTCATCAAAGGTAGCCGCGAGTTCGTCGCCCGTGACCTGGGTATGGATTTCCTGCGGCGATGCGAGGGGAGCGCTCATCTCTTCACCTGTTGGAGAGGGGGAGACAAAGAAGGGTCCGCCGGCCCGTGCGGACCGGCGGAAATGCGTGGGAAAAGGCTTACTTCACGGCCTGGATCTTGTCCCAGTCGGCCTTGCGGTAGCCCTGGGATTCAAACGAGGCGTTCTTCAGCACGTTCCATATGCCCGATCACAGCCCTCATCCGACGGTCGTTGACGTCGAGCTGCACGGTGACGAGGTGATCCGCGTGGGCGATGAGATTCTCGTCGATTTGATGCGCTCGGCGGGCGGCATTGATTACGCCGAAGCCTCGAAGGACGTAGTCATGCGCGAAGTGGACGGGGTATCCATCCCGTTCGCCTCGCCCCGCCTGTTGTGGCGAATGAAGGCGGTGACGCATCGCGAGAAGGATGCCAGCGACCTCCTTTTTCTCCGTGAGTGGTTTGCGCAGCGCGGTGAGACGTTGCCGCCGGTTTGACCCGGATGAGGTCCCGGAGAACCCTGGGTTGCGGGCGCGACAATCCGGCATGCGCGCCGCCCCGGCGGGAAGTGAGATCAGGCTCCGCACGCCGGGGATCAGGCGTCCGAAGAACACCGCCGCCCGCCCGTGCCTGCGACGGCGCCCACGTTCGTGCGCGACGTGCTCGGGCGCATGATCGCCGGCGACGGCGACCAGCTGCCGGTGAGCGCGCTGCCGTGCGACGGCGTCTACCCCACCGCCACCTCGCAGTGGGAGAAGCGCAACATCGCGCTCGAGATCCCGGTGTGGGAGCCGGACCTGTGCATCCAGTGCGGCAAGTGCGCGCTGGTGTGCCCGCACGCCGTCATCCGCATGAAGGTGTACGAGCCGGCCGAGCTGGCCGGCGCGCCGGCCGAGTTCCTCAGCGTCGACGCGCGCTTCAAAGAGCTGCCCGGCCAGAAGTTCAGCCTGCAGGTTGCCCCCGAAGATTGCACCGGCTGCGGCCTGTGCGTCGAAGCCTGCCCGGTGAAAGACAAGCGCCAGGTCGGCCGCAAGGCGATCAATATGGCCGACCAGCCGCCGATCCGCGAGCGCGAGGCCCGCAACTGGGAGTTCTTCCGCCAGCTGCCCGATATCGAGCGCTCCAGGCTCAATGTCGGCACGATCAAGAACTCGCAGCTGATGATCCCGCTGTTCGAGTTCTCGGGCGCCTGCGCCGGCTGCGGCGAGACGCCCTACATCAAGCTGGTGACGCAGCTGTTCGGCGACCGCTCGCTCATCGCCAACGCCACCGGCTGCTCGTCGATCTACGGCGGCAACCTGCCCACCACGCCCTACGCCGTCGACCAATCCGGCCGCGGGCCGGCCTGGGCCAACTCGCTGTTTGAAGACAACGCCGAGTTCGGCCTAGGCATGCGCCTCGCGCTCGATAAGCAGAACGAGCAAGCGCGCGAGCTGCTCGCCAGGCTGGCCGATGCCGTCGGCGCCGACCTGGCGAACGAGCTGCTCGCCGCCGACCAGCACAACGACGCCGGCATCAGCGCCCAGCGCGCGCGCGTGGCCCGGCTGAAGGAAGTGCTGAGCGCCGCGCAGCCGGCAGGCAACCCCGAGATCGCGCTGCTGCTGAGCCTGGCCGACACGCTGGTGCGCAAAGACGTGTGGATCATCGGCGGCGACGGCTGGGCCTACGACATCGGCTTCGGCGGCCTCGACCACGTGCTGGCCTCGGGGCGCAATGTCAACATCCTGGTGCTCGACACCGAGGTCTACTCGAACACCGGCGGCCAGTCTTCCAAATCCACGCCGCTCGGCGCGGTGGCCAAGTTCGCCGCCAAGGGCAAGGCTACCCCCAAGAAGGACCTGGGCCTGCTGGCGATGGCCTACGGCAATGTGTACGTGGCGCGCATCGCCATGGGCGCCGACGACCAGCAGACCCTCAAGGCGCTGATCGACGCCGAGTCGTACGATGGGCCTTCGCTGGTGATTGCCTACAGCCATTGCATCGCCCACGGCATCGACATGCGCAAGGGCCTCGAGCAGCAGAAGCTCGGCGTGCAGAGCGGCCACTGGCTGCTGTACCGCTTCGACCCGCGCCTGGCCGAGGCCGGCAAGCACCCGCTGGTGATCGACTCGAAGGCGCCCAGCGTGCCGCTCGAGCAGTATGTCTACAACGAGACGCGCTACCGCATGCTGCTGCAGAGCGACGAGCACCGCTCCGAAGAGCTGATCCGCCAGGCCAAGCAGGGCGTCAAAGAGCGCTGGGAGCACTACCAGGAGCTTGCCGCCGAGCCACACCACAACGGCAAGCCGTAGCCGAAACGTCGCGGGCCGCAGGTTGCAGCGTGCGCAGGCGCCTGCAGCCTGCGGCATACCAGCCGGCATACTCGCAGAGGAGCAAGACCAATGTCCGAGCAATTCTCCAATCAGGTCGACCTGAGCACGACATACATGGGCATACCGCTGAGAAACCCGCTGGTCGCCTCGGCCTCGCCGCTCTCGAAAAAGCTCGATCCGGTGCGGCGGCTCGACGAAGCCGGGATCGGCGCGATCGTGATGTACTCGCTGTTCGAAGAGCAGATCACCCACGAGAGCCGCGAGCTCGATCACTACCTTACACGCGGCACCGAGCACTACGGCGAAGCGCTCAGCTACTTCCCCGACTTGGGGCACTACAACATCGGCCCCGAGCCATACCTCGAGCATCTGCACCGCGTGAAGCAGGCCGTGAGCGTGCCAGTGATCGCCAGCCTCAACGGCGTCTCCGATGGCGGCTGGGTCGATTACGCGCTGCGCATGCAGGAGGCTGGCGCCGACGCGATTGAGCTGAACATCTACTATCTGCCGACCGACCCGGCGATCAGCAGCGCCGCGCTCGAAGATAGCTATGTCGAGCTGGTGCACAGCGTGCGCGCGCGGGTGCACGTGCCGATCGCGCTGAAGCTTAGCCCGTTCTTTACGGCGCTGCCGTACGTAGCCCGGCGCTTCGCCAACGCCGGCGCCGACGCACTGGTGCTATTCAACCGCTTCTACCAGCCCGACTTCGACCTCGATCGCCTTGAGGTGGCGCCGAACCTCACACTCAGCACCTCGGCCGACCTGCGGCTGCCGCTGAGCTGGATCGCGATGCTCTACGGCACTGTGCCCGTCGACTTTGCGCTCACCGGCGGGGTGCATACGGCGATCGATGTGCTCAAGGCCATGATGGCCGGCGCGAATGTCGCAATGATGACATCCGAGCTGCTCTCGCACGGCATTCATCGCGTGAGCGACATCTTGGCCGACCTGCGCGCCTGGATGGTCGAGCGCGAGTACGAGTCGATCGAGCAGATGCGCGGCAGCATGAGCCAGCGCGCCGTCGCCGAGCCGGCTGCGTTCGAGCGTGCCAACTACATGAAGGTGCTCAACTCGTTCGACCAGCACCTGCGCTAAAGCTGTCTGAAAAAGGTGGCGGCCCCGAATGTGGCCGCCACCTGCCAAAATGGGTACGCGAGGGGCTATGCCCCTCGCGTACCCATTTTCAGAGAGATTCTTTAGGACTTATACCAAATTCACTTGATTACTTACATTTTGGTGGGGGTTTGGGGGCGGCTTCGCCGCCCCCAAATTTCTTATTGTGTTGCA
>CALLYN010000626.1 GCA_937858455.1 uncultured Kouleothrix sp. | reverse complement strand
CCAGGGCACCACCGAGCACGAGCTGCGGGCGCAGGCGCCGGCGGCAACCGACCCGGCCGAGGCCATTCAGGCCGCCGCAGAGGCAACCGACGGCCCGCAAAAAGCGCCCGCCACGATCGTCGAGGCCGCGCGCCAGGTGGCCAGCAGCAGCGGCGAGACGCGCGAGGCGCTCGAGCAGGCGATCCAGCAAGCCACCAACCCCGAGCAGGAGGGCCGCGTGGACGCGCCCGAGCGCGCGCCGCTTGACCTGCTGCGCGAGGCGATCTTGCACCAGATGAAGCCCTACCAGGCGCTGGACGCGCGGCTGTACCTGGCGGTGAACCACCTGCCGCACACGCCGCTGACCAACCGGCTGATGTATGCGCTGACAGTGATCATGAACGGCGGCTTTGGCTGGGTGCTGGGCCTGGTGCTCGCGGCGCTGTTCGACCGGCGGCGCGGGCGCCAGGCGCTGCTGCAGGTGCTGCCGCCGCTCTGGTTCGCCACGATGTCGGTGGAATACCCGATCAAATACTACTTCCGCCGCCGCCGGCCGTTCATCGATATCGTCCAGGCGATCGCGGTGGGCAAAAAGCCCGGCACCTTTTCGTTCCCCTCGGGCCACTCGGCGGCGGCGTTCGCGGGCGCCTGGCTGCTGCGCCGGCACTACCCGCGCCTGGCCGCGCTGTGGTACACGATCGCCGGGCTGGTTGGCTTCTCGCGGATCTACCTTGGCGCGCACTACCCCGGCGACGTGCTGAGCGGCGCCTTGGCCGGCACCACGCTGGCCGAAGCGACGCGCTGGCTGATCGAGCAGGGCGACCAGGCCAACGACGAGCCTGCGCTCAAGCGCGTGCTCGGACAGCTTCGCGAGCCCTAGCGCGCCGGCATCAGGGTCGCGCACGGCCACGGCGCGCCAGCGCCGCAGCAATTGACCAAATCGCAACTATGCCCTAGCATGTATCAGCATCTCTGCCTGCGCCTTATACACCGTACACGCGGATGCCCGCGCGAGACAACGCGGCCTGCGGCAGATCGGCCGAGCCGGCTCGGCTCCAATGCTCGCGCTCGCCGCACATAAGCATTGCCGTAGTAGGCAGGCGCAGAGCGCAGCGGAGCGGCCCGCAGAAGCGCCGGCCGCGCGGTTCTGATGCCAGAAGCGACTACGCGCAACCTGCTATACATGAAGAGGGGACTATGCCGACATACCGCAGCCCTGGCCCGCGCGGGCTCGAGTTCCACGTAGCCCGCGACGCGCGCGACCGCTACCGTTTCGACGACTGGCTGTACTCGATCAGCGGAAACGTGGTGTTCGCAAACTTCCGCGCGGCCCGGCTGTTCGCCCAGCGCATGAACGAGAAGCGCGATCTGGTAAGCTTCCCCGAAGATGCCGTCAAGGCGTCGCAGATCAACGCGCTGGCGCTCATCCACGAGCTGACGCACCACATGTTCCGCGTGTACCGCGAGCAGCAGAACCCGCACATCCTCGAGCAGTCGCTCGAGTGGCTGAACCGCCAGATCGGCCCCGCCGCCGTCGAGGCCTCGCTGCGCAAGTTCGCCGACGAGTTCCCTGCGCTAACAGTCTACCGGCGCGAAGCCGATGTCGACACCTACCTTGCCGGCGAGACCGACGGCACGCCCAATCGCCATGTCGTGCTCGAAGAGATGCTGATGCTGTGGATCGAGAACGCGAACCCGGCGTTCGCGCCGTTTCAGGAGCTCTTCGACGACCACCAGCTCGAGCGCGAGACGCCCTACCCGACGATTATGTCGTCGCTGTACAGCTTCTTCGGCGGGGCAAGCGCTGCCGCCGCCGACGACACCGGTGGGCGCGGCGGGCGCGCGCTCGGCCTCGCGGGGGCCGGCGAAAACCTGATCGACCTGCTGCTGGCGCCGTCGCGCGCCGCGCCCTACTCGCTCGAGGCCCAGCTCGAATTCATCCGCGGGCGCTGGGGCCTGACGCTGGGCAAAGAGGTCTACCGCCTGCTCGGCGGGCTCGACCTGATCAAAGAAGAAGAGAAGCCGGTGTTCTTCGGCCCCGGCCCGGTCGAGCTGCCCACCGACGCGTTCGACGCGCTTGTGGCCGAGCCCGAGCAGTTCAGCCCCGACAAAGACTGGATGCCGCGGCTGGTGATGCTGGCCAAGAACGCGTATGTCTGGCTCGACCAGCTGGCCAAAGAGTACCAGCGGCCGGTCGCCACGCTCGACCAAGTGCCCGACGAAGAGCTCGACAAGCTGCAGCGCTGGGGCGTCACCGGCCTGTGGCTGATCGGCCTGTGGGAGCGCAGCGCCGCGTCGCAGCGCGTGAAGCAGATGATGGGCAACCCCGACGCGGTGGCCTCGGCCTACTCGCTGTTCGACTACCAGATCGCCGCGCGGCTGGGCGGCGAGGCCGCATGCCAGAACCTGCGCGAGCGCGCCTGGCAGCGCGGCATCCGCCTGGCCAGCGACATGGTGCCTAACCACGTCGGCATCGACGGCCGCTGGGTGATCGAGCACCCCGACTGGTTCCTCGCAGTGCCCGAGAGCCCCTACCCATCGTATAGCTTCAACGGCCCCGACCTCTCGTGGGATGGCCGGGTGGGCATCTACATGGAAGATCACTATTACGACCGCACCGACGCGGCAGTGGTGTTCAAGCGCCACGACCGCTGGAACGACGACGTGCGCTATATCTACCACGGCAACGACGGCACCAGCATGCCCTGGAACGACACCGCGCAGATCAACTACCTCAACCCCGAGGCGCGCGAGGGCGTGATCCAGACGATCCTCCATGTCGCCCGGCAGTTCCCGGTGATCCGCTTCGACGCCGCTATGACCCTGGCTAAGCGCCATATCGAACGGCTGTGGTTCCCCGAACCCGGCGCGGGCGGCGCCATCCCCTCGCGCGCCGAGCACGCCATGACCAAAGCCGACTTCGAGGCCGCTATTCCAAACGAATTCTGGCGCGAGGTCGTCGACCGGGTGGCCGCCGAGGTGCCCGACACGCTGCTGCTCGCCGAGGCATTCTGGCTGATGGAAGGCTACTTCGTGCGCACCCTCGGCATGCACCGGGTCTACAACAGCGCGTTCATGCACCTGCTGCGCGACGAAGATAACGCCAAGTATCGCTCGCTGATGAAGCAGACGCTTGAGTTCGACCCCGAGATTCTCAAGCGTTATGTAAACTTTCAGAACAACCCCGACGAAAAAACCGCCGTCGAGCAGTTCGGCAAAGGCGACAAATACTTCGGCATCTGCACCGTGATGCTGACGCTGCCGGGGCTGCCGATGCTGGGCCACGGCCAGATCGAGGGCTTCGCCGAGAAGTATGGCATGGAGTACCAGCGCTCCTACTGGGACGAGCAGCCCGACGAGCATCTGATCGAGCGTCACGAGCGCGAGATCTTTCCGCTGGCGCACCGGCGCTACCTGTTTGCCAATGTCGATAGCTTCCTGCTGTACGATTTCTTCACCGCCGACGGCGGCGTGGCCGAGGATGTGTACGCCTACTCGAACCGCTACGGCGACGAGCGCGCGCTGGTGGTGTACCACAACAAGTACGCCGATGTACGTGGCTGGGTGCGCACCTCGGCGGCCTTCTCGGTGAGAACGGGCAGCGGCGACGAGCGCGCGCTGGTGCAGCGCACGCTGGGCGAAGGGCTGGGCCTGCAATCGTCCAGCGATGTGTTCTACATCTTCCGCGATCACGTCACCGGCCTGGAGTACCTGCGCAACGGCGCCGAGCTGGCCGAGCAGGGCATGTATATCGAGCTGAGCGCCTACAAATGCCACGTGTTCATCGACTGGCGCGAGGTGCGCAGCGACGCGGTGCACCAGTATGCGCAGCTGGCCGGCTTCCTGGCCGGGCGCGGCGTGCCCAGCATCGACGAGGCGCTCAAAGAGCTGTTCCTCCAGCCGCTGCACTACCCGTTCAAGGAGCTGGTAAACGCCGATATGTTCCGCCGGCTGATCGACGCTGTTGAGGCCGCGCAGGCCGAGCCGCCTGCGGCAGCACAGGCCGACACGGTTGCAAGCTCGCAGGCCGAGCCAGCACAGCCGGCCCCCCAGGAACCCGACAGCCTGCAACCTGGCAGCCTGCAAACTTTGCTGGACGATTTCGAGCAGAAGATGCTGCGGCTGCTCGACGAAGTCAAGCGCTTCGCGGGCGCCTCCGGCGACGCGGCGCCGATCGCGGCCGAGGCGCGCGCCGAGCTGGCGGCCATCCTGCGCCTGCCGGC
>CALLYN010000625.1 GCA_937858455.1 uncultured Kouleothrix sp. | reverse complement strand
TTGTTGATGGCGGCGTAGAACCACACCAGCATCATGCCGGTGATGAGCGCGGCGGCCGCGGCGGAAACAGTTTTGTAACGATTCACACCGTTGTAAAACACTTTGTGGGTTGCATTCATGATCGGCTCCTTGTTGGTTGCTGCGTTGAACATGGCGCCACTTTATTTATGCGCAACAACCCGGGCCAGCGGATTGCGATGAAATGCAGAAACGCAGCCGCCAAGCGCGCCGGAAGGCGCGCGAATCTGCCGTGGCCGGCATGAAAGAGCAATGAAAAGGGGCCCGCGAGGGGCCCCTGAATCCTGCGCAACCCCTGCGAATATTCGCAGGCGGCGCTTGCCTATGATCTGGCGCTGAGCGAGGCGAACCGCCAGCGCCAACCGCGCTGCACAAGACGCCGCTGCCCATGCCACGGCCGGTTCAGCCGAACCAGCCGCCGGCCCAGCAGCCGCCCGCACCGCCCACACCGGCGCAGCCAGCCGCGACATTTGAGACCACGATGCTGCGGGCGATCCCGCCGACCCCGCCCGAGGCCCAGGCCGCTACCGGCCGCACCGAGCTTCAGCCGGCGCCCAAGCTCGCTCAGCCGCCAGTGCAGGCCGGCCAGGCCGGGCGCTCGGGGCTGCGCGGCGAGCGGCTCGACCTGCTGAACAGCCAGGCGTTCCGCGAGGAGTTCCCCAGCGCCGCGATCGCCTTCGACCCGGCGGCAATGCGCGAGCAGATCCAGGCGACACTGTTCGGCAAGGCGCGGCCAAACTATACGATCGAGAAATGCGAGCTTGACCAGGCCACCTACCTGCCCCGCGAGGGCGTGGCGCTGCGCTACGAGGTGGTGGCGAAGGATCGAATCACACTGCAGACCATTCAACCCATGGTGGTGGGCATGGTCTTCGCCAACCAGCTGCGCTGCGCGCTGTATATGCGCGACAAGCTGGCCCCGCTGGTTGAGCTGATGCGCGGCCGGCCTGAGATTACGCCTTTCGCCACGCCAGCGGCGATCATCGAGCCGCTGAACATGATCCTGCACGTGTTCCCAATTGATGGCGAGCTGCCCGCGCTGGTGCCGGCGACCGACCCGCAGCATATGGCCGAGCTGTTCCGCGAGGCGCTGCCCGAAGCGCACGACAGCGCGCTCGAAGTCGAGCGCTGCAAGGTCGAGCTGGTCGACTACGCCCGGCGCTACCGCGCGGTGCTGCGCTACCAGGTCGATGGCAAGCAGCCCGGCACCAGCCGCGCCGAGCGGCGGACGGTGTACGGCAAGGTGTTTACCGATAACACCGGCGCGCTGGCCGGCCCGGTGACGGCGGCGCTGCGCGAGCGGCTGCAAAACATCGGCGCGCGCTACCGCTTCGACGTGCCGCGCACGCTGGCCTGGCGGCCGGACATGCAGCTGGTGCTGCTCGAGGCCATCCCCGGCGAGCCGGTGATCTCCGACCTGCTCAAGGCCCGGCTGCGCGGCAAGCCCGCCACGCCCGGCATGCTCTCGCTCGAAGAGATGATCGACGTGTGCGCCCAGGTGGCGGCGACGCTGCACACCTCCGAGATCAAGCTCGGCCGCCGCCGCTCGCTCGACGACGACCTAGCGACGCTGCGCCAGGGCTTCGCCGATATGGCGCGCTACTCGCCCGAGCTGGCCGGCCGCCTGATCGGCTGGCTCGAGCAGCTGAGCGCCTACGCCGAGCAGTCCGACTCGCTGCAGGCGGGCTTCTGCCACGGCGACTTCACCTACACCCAGCTGATCTTCGAGGGCAAGCAGGCCGGCCTTGTCGACTTCGACTCGGTCTGCCAGGCCGAGCCGGCGCTCGATCTGGGGCACTTCCTGGCCTACCTGCGCGTGGCCGGCCTGAAGGCCCAGAAGCTGGCCGACGGCACATCCGCGCCGCTCGCCGACGACCTGCGTGAGCGCTTCCTGCGCACGTACACGCGCGAGATGGGCAGCCGCATCGACGACGCCGAGCGCCTGCGCGTGCGCGTGGCGGTGTACCAGATGGTCAGCTTGCTGCGCCGCGCGCTGCGCAGCTGGCAGAAGTTCAAGGGCAGCCGTCTCGAAAACGCGATCGAAATCATCGAGGAGGAAATGGCGTGTCTACCACAGCTCGACTACTAGACGCATCGCGGCAGAGCGCGATCTTCGATGGGCTGCGGCGCTTCATGGACGCGCCGGCGTGGCTCGGGCCGGCGGGCGACGCTGCGGCCGTGCGCGCGGCGCTGGCCGCCGAGGTGCCCGACTTCGCCAGCGGCCAGCTGACGCTGCACTCGGTCAGCATCAAGCGCCTGCGGCTCAAAAAGGGCCAGGAGGGCTGGACCGGCCAGATCGAGGCGAAGGTTTCGGCGCCGGGCGAGGCCAAACCCCGCGCGAGCCTGCTTGCGGCCCGGCTGGTGCCGCCTGGCTTCGCCGAGCCGGCTGTGGCCACCCCCGATGCGCCGTTCGGCAGCGCCGAGTGGCACGTGTACCTGCCCGCGCTGCGGCTCGAGCTGCGGCCCCAGCCCGAAGACCCGGCGCTGCCGGCGCTGCCGACGCTGACCGACCCGGCCAGCGCGCGCGAGCTGCTCGAGCGCGGCATCCGCACCTGCTCGCCCGGCTATGCCGACCTCAGCATCGCCGCCGTCGAGATCAAGCACCTGCGCTACAAGCCCGGCAGCCGCGCCACCGTGGTGTATGGGCTTGAGTACGCGCCCGAACACCAGTCGCGCGGCTGGCCGCCGATCGTGGTGGCCAAAACCTACAGCGGCAGCAAAGGCCAGAACGCCTACGACGGCATGGCCGCGCTGTGGCGATCGGGCCTCGCCGACGGCGCGATTGTGACGCTGGCCGAGCCGCTGGCCTACCTGCCCGAGCTGAAGGTGCTGGTGCAGGGGCCGATCTTCGAGGATCAGACGCTCGAAGACCTGGTGAAATCGGCGGTAGCGGCCAATACGCCCGAGGCGCTGGCCGAGCTCGACGCGTTCATGAACAAAACCGCCGACGGCCTGGCGGCGCTGCACTTATCCGGCGTCGAGTACGGCGAAGTGATCACCTGGGAGGACGAGCTGGCCGAAGTGCGCGAGGTGATCGGGCGGCTGGCCGGCATGGTGCCCGAGCTGGCCGAGGCCGCCGAGCCGCTGCTGCAGCGCCTCGAAGCGCTGAATGCCGACACGCCGCCCGACCCGATCCGCCCGGCGCACCGCGCCTTCCGCCCGGCCCAGGTGCTGCTGCACCAGGGCACGATCGGCTTTATCGACTTCGACGGCTTTGGCCAATCCGAGCCCGCGCTCGACCTCTCGCGCTTCACGCGGAAAACCCGCGCGCTGGGCATGGACGCCGCGAATGTCGACCCGAACAGCCCGGCCGGCGCCGAGCGCCAGCGCCAGATGGAGGCGATCTGCGAGGCGTTTCTCGCGCGCTACGAGCAGCACACTCCGGTGTCGCGCCAGCGGATCGCGCTGTGGGAAACGCTCGACCTGCTGACGCTGGTGCTGTACTGCTGGACAAAGGTCGAGCCCGAGCGCCTGAACGCCACCATGTCGCTGCTCGAGCGCCACCTGCGCGTCAGCGGGCTGCTGGCGGCGTAGCCCGGCGCCATACGCACCTTGCGGGCCTGCACCCGGCTTGATCATGAACAAAGGAACGGCGTGATGACAACCACCAATGCGACAAGCGCACCGCCAGCCGCTCGGACGCCCGGCCTGAGCTACCTCGAGCACCTGCCCGACTGGCTTGTGGCCGCCACCGACCCCGGCCAGGTGATCGCCGCGCTCAAGCGGCACGTCGCCGAGTTTGCCAGCGGCGAGCTGGCGGTGCGCACGTGCGAGCTCGACCGGCTGCGCCTGAAAGGCGAGCGCTGGGAGGCGCTGTTCGAGCTGGCGATTAACGGCCAGGGCGGCAAGCGCGACGTAATGCTCACCGGCACGCTCACGCCGCCTGGCGCGCCCGCAGCCGAAGCGCGGCCGAGCGGCGGGGCATTTGGCACGCCCGAGTGGCGCTGCTCGATCCCCGAGCTGGGGCTTGACCTGTGGATGTACTTCGAGGACGCGGCGCTTGAGGCGCTGCCGCTGCTCACCGACGCCGCGCTGGCCCAGCCGTTCCTGCAGGAAAGCATCCGCGCCTGCTCGCCGCACTACGCCGGCCTGACGATCGCCAGCTGCAAGCCGAAGGTCAAGCGCTACAAGCCCGGCAGCCGCTGCACCGTGCTGTACTTCCTCGGCTACGGCGCCGCGCCGGGCTCCGAGCAATGGCCCGACCTAGTGGTGGCGAAAACCTACAGTCGCGACAAAGGCCAGAACGCCTACGAGGCTATGTCGAAGATGTGGGCCTCGCCGCTCTCAAAGGGCGATGTGGTGGCGATCGCCGAGCCGCTGGCCTACGTGCCCGAGCACAAGATCCTGGTGCAGGGCCCCGTGCGCGGCGACCGGTCGTACAAGGATCTGCTGCGCTCGGCGCTGCGCGATGGCTCGCCTGCAGCCCTCGACGAGCTGTACGCGATCACCCGCAAGATCGCCGCCGGGCTGGTGGCGCTGCACCACAGCGGCGCGCGCCACGGCGAAACCGTGACGTGGGACGACGAGCTGGCCGAGATCCGCGGCGAGGTCGACAAGCTCAGCGCCGCCGATCCGCACTTCCGCGCGGCGGCCGAGCCGCTGCTCGATCAGCTCGCGGCGATCTCGGCCGCGCACCCGGCCGAGGCGACGCTGCCCTCACACCGCAGCTTCCGCCCGCAGCAGGTGCAGATCGACGGCGACGCGATCGGCTTTATCGATTTCGACGGCTACTGCCTGGCCGAGCCGGCGCTCGACATCGCGCTGTTCCGCGCGACCGTCAAGGAAATGGGCATCAACACCTCTCCCTCCGAGAAGCAAAAAGAGTTCGAGTACGCCAGCGAGGCCGATCGCCGCGCGCGGCTGGCACAGCTCGACACGATCTGCGAGATCTTCCTGGCCGAGTACGAGCGGCTCGCGCCGATCTCGCGGCAGCGCGTGGCGCTGTGGGAGGCGCTCGACCTCCTGACGGTGGTGCTGCGCTGCTGGAGCAAAGTCAAACCACATCAGATCGGCAACGCAATGCTGATGTTGGAATCGCAGCTCAGCAGCAGCGGGCTGTTGCCCACATAGGCGCCAGCGCACAAAGGAGCGTACTTGTGGCAACCTCAACCGAACCTATCGCCAACCCTGCCGAGCAGGCCATTCGCCAGCTCGCCAGCATCCCGCCTTGGCTGGCGGTGGCGCTCGACGCCGACCAGGTGGTGCGGGCGCTCAACCGCCACGTCGCCGAGTTCGCCTCGGGCGCGCTGACGCTGCGCGGCTGCGCGATCGACATGCTGCACCTGAAAGGCGCCGACGGCGAGTGGGGCCGTAACTGGAAGCTCAGCGTAGACGGCCCCGACGGCGAGCAGAGCATCCCGGTGCGCGTCACGCTGCTGCCGCCCGGCTCGGCTGCCGAAGAGCTGCCGGCCACCCCGCCACCGTTCGAGGCCGACGACTGGCAGTGCTGGCTGCCTGAGCTTGGGCTGGTGCTGAAGCGCGGGCGCGCCAAGAAGAGCAAGGACTTCGCCGCGCTCAAGCTGCTGATGGATCCCGAGCAGTCGCGCGAGCTGATCGAGCGAAGCCTGCGCGCGCAGGCCGCCGGCTATGCGCAGGTGGCAGTGCGCAGCTGCACGCCGCAGATGGTGCACAACAAGCCAGGCAAGAGCACCGTCATCCGCTACCGCCTCGGCTATGGCCCCGAGGCCGCCGGCCAGGGCTGGCGCGACACGATCATCGTGAAAGTCTATGGCGACGACACCGGCCGCAACGCGTTTGCCGGCATGCACGCGGTGTGGGACGCCGGCCTGCGCGACAGCGCGGCGGTGCGCGTGCCAGAGCCGCTGGCTTACCTCGACGAGCAGCAGGCCACCGTGCAGGGGCCAGTGCCCGAAGAGCGCGACCTCGAGAAGATGCTGCTCGCGCTGCTGCTGAGCGACGACCCGGCCGAGCAGGGCGCGCTGCGCCAGGCGTTTTACGCCACTGGCGTGGCGCTGGCCGCGTTTCACCGCTCGGGCGGGACGGTGCAGGCGCGCACCACCTGGCAGGATGGCTTCGCCGAGGCGGCCGAGCAGCTGGAAAGCCTGCGCGTGCCATTCCCCGAGCCAATTGCCGCGATCGAGCAGGTGGTCGAGCGCCTGCGCACGCTCGAGGCCGCCACGCCCGCCGACGCGCCGGTGCCGACGCATGGCGCGTTCCGGCCCGAGCAGATCCTTGTCGCCGGCACGCAGATCGGCTTTATCGACTTCGACGCGTTCTGCATGGCCGAGCCGGCCTTCGACCTGGCGCTGTTCCGCGCTTCGGCCATGGACAACGGGCTGTACGACGAGCATATCAAGCTGCGCGACCAGGCCGAGGCCGATGCCCGGCGCGCGCGCATCGACGCGCTGAACGAAAGCTTTCTGGCCGGCTACGAGGCCAACGCCCCCGTATCGCGGCAGCGCGTGGCGCTGTGGGAGGCGATTTTCTACCTGAACGATAGCCTCCAATGCTGGACCAAGCCGCGCCCGAACGATCAGCGGCTGGTGGTACAGCTGCTGGAGCGGCACCTGCACAATCTCGGCGTTGTTTAGCAGCCGGCCCGGCATTGCTTTGCGCCCCTGGCCCGCGCGGCGCTTACTGAAGGAACGACACCATGACATCCTCCAGCCGTACACTCGACAGCCTGCCCGACTCGGAGATCAGCGTGGGGCTGCGCAAGCTCGACACGCTGCCCGAATGGCTGCTCGCGCCGCTCCAGGCTAAAACCGTGCGCGCCGCGCTGGCCGAGGCCGTGCCCGAGTTCGCCTCGGGCGCGCAGACGCTCAAAGCCTGCAAGATCAAGCGCATGCTGCTGAAAGATGCTGGGCGCTGGGCCGGCACCTATACCCTGACGATCGCCGGCTCTGGCGACGAAACCCGCACGCTGGCGCTGCGCGGCACGTTCACCCCGCCACACCTGCGCGGCGCCG
>CALLYN010000624.1 GCA_937858455.1 uncultured Kouleothrix sp. | reverse complement strand
CGGCGCGGCTTCGCCGCGCCGCACCATAACCAATGTGCAGCATGTGCTTGCTCAGCACAGAATTCGTGCTTTCCCTATGACAAACAAGCTCTACGGTATCTGCAGCACCGGGCAGTGGGCGTGGCGCAGCACATACGCGCTCACGCTGCCGAGCATGGCCGCCAGGTTCCCACCACCGCGCGTCCCCATAACAATCAGGTCGATATCGTGCTCGCGCGCGGCGTCGATGATCGCCGCGCCGGCCGGCTGCGCGCGCACCTCGCCGGCTGCCGCGAAACCATCGTCGCGCAGCGTCTGCACCGCGTCATCGACCAGCGCCTGGGCCACCGCACGAAAGCGCGCTTGCAGCTCGTCGTAGCCAGGCACCTCGGCATACAGCACCGGTGGCTCGTAGGCGTGCAGCACAAACAGCTCGGCCTGCTCGACGCGCGCCAGGTGCTCGGCATACAGTATCTCGCGCTCGATCACCGGCGATCCGTCGGTCGCTAGCAACACTCGTTTGAACATAGCCCACTCCTTCGCCTGCCGCACAGTGGCGCGGCAGGCGCTCGCCCGTATGCTGATTCTAGCAGCACAGCTCGGCGGCGGCCGAAAGATTCGACAACGCGCGATTGACGTTCGATGACGTAGTGGCAGGGTTGCGGTTTCTTTTCCAGCCGCTGCTAACTCTTCCCTGTGCCACGCGCAGGCCGATGCTATGCTGATCATAGGAACATCGGTCGCCGGCGCACCAGCCGCCGGGCTCTGCAGCCGCCGGCGCCAATCGCAGCAAGGAGGCCGCGATGTTTAAAAAAATCCTCGTCGCCGTCGATGGCTCGCACAACTCGCGCGAGGCGCTGAATATGGCCACCGACCTGGCGAAGCAATACCGCGCAAAGATCGAGCTTGTTCACGCATTTCCGCACGTATCCGATCTGCTCGGCACGCCCCAGTACGAGCACCTGCTCGAAGCGCGCAGCGCAATTGGCGGCCAGATCCTCGATACTATGCGCCAGCAGGTGCCGGCCGAGATGCTCGCCGAGGTGCAGCTGCTCGAAGGGCCGCCCGCCCCGGCCATCCTGCGCGTCGCCGAAGAGGACGGCTGCGACCTGATCGTGCTCGGGTCGCGTGGCCACGGCCAGCTGGCTGGCATCCTGCTCGGCAGCGTCAGCAATACCGTGGCCCAGCGCGCGCGCTGCGCGGTGCTGATCGTGCACTCGCAAAACTAGGCTTGATACGCTGTTCGCTTGATCACGTATAGGCTGTGTTGCACGACGTGGCTTCGCATGTAGTGCAACACAATAAGAAATTTGGGGCGGCGAAGCCGCCCCCGCAGATGTTTTTTTCGCGCTCTGCCAGAGCACAAAAAACGGAAGCCGGGGCCTCCATGTCGGGAGCCCCGGCTTTGATCGTGTGCCGCGTGCGCGGCGGCCAGAAAAAGGCTACTCGGCGTTCGCGCCGGCCGGCTCGTCTTCGGCCACTTCGTCGTACCAGCGCGAAAGCCCACCCACCAGCATCTGCACCAGCAGCGGCGTATTCGCGTCGCTCATCACGGTGGTATAGGCGTTGTAGCTGATCGCCAGTGCCTCGTTCACCAGCCCGGCCTCGGCGTAATCCGGCAGAAAGCGCAGCACCTGGCTTGCTAGCGCCCGACGCACCCGCGCGCTGGCGACGCTTTGCACGGCGGCGCGCAGGTAATCGGTAAACGCGGTGTCGCCGGGGTCTTCGCTCACCGGCGGCTCGCCGAACTTTTCGAGCACCGCCGCGACAACCCAGTCGTCGAAGTGCAGCGGCGTGAAGCGCTCGTCGCGGAATACTTCGAGGCTGAAGCGCTGCATGCGCTCTTCATTCGCGCTCAGCTCGGCGGCGGCGGCGCGGTGGCCTTCCAGCAGCTTCTGTGCGGCCCTGATGCGCGCATGCTCTTCGTCGGAAGGCATACGCTCGAGCCAAGTGCCTTCGCAGGCGGTCAGCGCCACGGTGAAATCAGCCTGCTCGCGGCGGTCGCGCTTGACGCGTGATTTACGGCCCATGTCTGTTCTTTCTCTGGGAGCGGTTTGTCGGAAGCGCCTGAGTGGCCCTGAGTGTACTCGATCTGCCGTGGTTCGGCAAGCCGCGCCCGATTGGCCGCTACGCCGCACGCTGAGCAAGCTCGCTTTCTTCGATCAGCGCGCGGATCTCGCCCAGCGCCTCGGGCGCGCATACGCCAAGGCCCGGCAGCACGTGCAGCGCCGGCCCGCCCCAGCGCTGCACCAGCCGCGCGGCTTCGTCGGCCGAGCAGCCCATGAGCGCGGCCACAGCCTGCTCTTCGACAAAGCCCTCGTCGGCGACACGCTGCTCGAGCTGCTGCCAGGGCGTCAGCGCCTCCGCCGAGCTGCGGCGCGGGTATTTGCGCTCGAGCAGCGCCACCAGCGCGCTAATCGCCTCGGCGGGCTCCTGTTCGTAGGTGGCGATCGGCACCGGGCAGGCGCGCAGGCCTTCGGCCACGTGCGCAGGCGCGATCAGCAGCGCCCGCGAGCGAGCGCCTAGCGCGGCCAGATCGCGCAGCAGGGCGTCGGCGGTGGTCTTTCCACTGGCAATACACAGCGCCAGCCGCTCGCGCCCGCGCTGCAAGGCGAAATCGGGCACCACCAGCGCGCCGCGCCCAATCAGCGGCTCGGGGTCGCGCCGCAGCCGCCATCCGGCCGTGCGCCCGCCCACCAGCAGCCGGCCCCAGGTGCGCTGGAACGCGTCGGCAAGGTCTTCGTCCCATGGCTCGGTAACGTCGGCGGCCTGGCCGGCGGCCACGCCGAGGATCTTCAGGGCGCGGTCGTCGAGCTTAAACTGGAGCTTCTGGCTGCGCAGGTGCACGGTGGCCGCCCCGCCGGCCAGCGCGTCGGGGTGCGCCGCCAGCAGGCGCAGCAGCACGCGTGCCAGCCGCCGGCCATTGCGGCTCCAGCTGCCCAGCGCGTCGCGCCCGCCGTGTAACGTCAGCCCAATGCGCTCGTCGAACAGCGTGCGCGGCGCCGCGCTCACCTCGTAGCGCACCCGGTAGCGCCGCGCCAGGCTGTGCGTGCTGCGCAGCATGTTCCATACCGGCCCGCGCAGCTCCAGGCTCAGCTTCTCGCTGTGGCACAGCGCCGTCTCGATCGAGTGGTAGTTATACAGCGCTACGATATCGTTAGGCTGCGGCGTGGCGCCCTGCTTGATCAGAATATGCTGATCTTCAGCATCCAATGTCAGCGCGCGCTCGAACTGCGCTGGCGCCAGTGCGGCAGCCGAGGACGAAGCGTCGGGCGGCGGGCCGCTTGCGCCCGCAACCCTCTTGGCTTTTGGCTGTTCTTCACCGGCCTTGGCAAGCGCCTCGGCGGAAATTTTCTCGCACAGAAATGCGATCGCCTCGCCACGCTCGTGCGGCAGGATCACGCCGCCATAGCGCCCATTCGCCAGGCCATACAGCCGCGCGCGCAGATCGGCCGGCGAGCTGACGCCGGCGCGGCGCAACACCAGCGCCACATCGTCGCCCAGCGCCTCGGCGAATGTCTGCTCGCGCCAGGCGTAGGTACGCGCCAGGCAGGCCACCAGCCCGCGCGCCAGCCGCGCGTCGCCGAAGAACTCGAGCAGCGTCTCGGCCTCGAACTCGGCGCGCCGCCGCCCGACCATCCGGTCGTAGTACGCGATCGCGTAGCCGATCGACGCGGTGTAGCGCTCGTCGCGGATCTGATACGGGTACAGCAGCCGCTCGTCGCCGGAGCTGCGGGTGGTTTTTTTGAAATCGGCGGTTTTGAAAGCCATTTTGAACTCCGTATGACCAAAGACGAAGGACGAAAGACCAATGCACAACTACATCGTTTCCTCTATGCTCTTTGGCCCTTGGCCCTTCGTTTTTCTGCGCTTACGCGCGGCGCTTACCTCGCTGGTATAGCGCGTCACCAGCTCGTAGAGCACCGCCTCGGTCTGCTTCGGGCGAATCACGCGGCCAAGGCGCTGAATATGCTCGCGCGCGGTGCTGTTGCCGCTCACGACGATCGCCACGTTGGCGTCGGGCACGTCCACGCCCTCGTTCAGCACCCGCCCGGCCACGAGCTTGGAGTAGGCGCCGCCGCGAAACGACTGCAGCGTGCGCTTGCGCTCGTCGGGCGCGGTACGGTATGTGATCGACGGCAGCGCCAGGGTGCGGCTTATGGTGTCGACAAGCGTGGTGTACTCCGAGAACACCAGCACTTTGTCGCTGCGGTGGTGGGCCAGCAGCCGCGCCACCTCGCCCAGCTTGGCCTCGGCGTTCAGCGCGATCATGCGCGCCTGGTGATGCGCGCGCAGCGCCTGGCGCGCGGCCGGGTCGCTGCCGCTACGGCGAATCAGCTCGCCGAAAAAGTCGCCGCCGCGCGCCAGCAGGCCGCGGTTGCGCGCGATAAACCACTTCCACTCGGTGGTGAGCGCGGCGTAGCGCAATGCTTCCTCGGGCTGAAGATCGACATAGATGCGTTTCTCGCGGAACTTCGCCAGGTGGCCCTCGGCCGAAAGCTCGGCCGGCGTGCGCTGGTACGCCACCGGCCCGAGCAGCGTGTAGAGCGCGCTCTCGGCACCATCGCTGCGCTCGGGCGTCGCGGTGATGCCCAGGCGGTAGGGCGCGCCGCAGCGCGCCGGGATGCCGCTGTACGATGGCGAAGGCAGGTGGTGCGCCTCGTCGCAGATCAGCAGCCCGGTGCCGGCGATCGGCGCATTGGGCATGGCCGCCGAGGCATAGGTGCTGATGGTGATCGATTTCAGGTCGCGCTGGCCATCGCCCAAGATGCCAACATGGCCTTTGGCCACGCCCAGCCGCTCGGTCATGGCGTCGCGCCACTGATACAGCAGCTCGATTGTGGGCACCAGCACCAGCGTACGCAGCCCCAGCCTGGCCGTGGCCATCAGCGCGAGCACGGTTTTGCCGGCCCCGGTGGGCAGCACGACAACGCCGCGCCCGCCAGCCGCGACCCAGGCCGCCAGCGCGTCGTCCTGGTATGGGCGTGGGGTGAGCGCCAGCTTCGTGCGATATCCGCCGGCCAGCTCGGCTTCGTCGGCGCGGCCGGGCAGCGGCTCAGCTTGCGGTTGGTCGTCCAGCGTCGCATCAAGTAGTCCATCCTCGGCCTCTTCTAGCTCATCAAATAGCTCGTCCAGGTCGCGTTGACGGAAATCCATCCTTCTCTCCTCGGCAGGGGGCAGGGGATTGTGAGACAGGGCGATCGGCGCAGCGCTGCCCCGGACGCTGTGCCTCGGTGCCGCCCTGCCCTGGCGCTAGAACTGCATCTGCTCTTGATGCACGCCTGTATCGCCGAGTGCATCCAGGATGGCGGCGGTGCGCTTCGGGCCGATGCCCCATACTTTCTGGAGCGTGCCGGTGGCAGCGGCGCGGCGCAGGCTGGTCGTGTCGATCGTGCCCAGGTCGCGGTGAATCCGCGCGGCGATCGTCGGCCCCAGGCCGCGCACATTCAGCCGCAGCAGCAGACGCTCGCCCTCGGGCAGGTCGTCGCACAGCGCCTCGTAGAACGGCAGCGCGTCTTTCTGGGCCAGCGTGCTGATCTTGGCCGTCAGGCTCTTGCCCAGGCGCGGCAGCCCGAGCGGCCGGCCGGCGGCGACGCGCTCGGCCACCGAGTGG
>CALLYN010000623.1 GCA_937858455.1 uncultured Kouleothrix sp. | reverse complement strand
TTGTCCGCGCTGCGTGCGGAAAAACCGCGCACAGAGCGCAGATCCGTGATCAGCGAGGGCGCTACGGCTGGCGCAGCACGAATACCGCCCAGCCAAGGTAGCGGCGGGTGTAGGCCATATACTCGCGCCGGTAGCGTTCGTGAAGCTCGCGCACATGCGCCGCGTCGGGGCTGCCGGGGTTGGCGCGCAGCCAGTCGGAGACAGCGAGCCACTGGCGCGCGGTGTAGCGATCCCAGCCGTGGTGATTCGCCGCCACCATTTCCACCAGCTCGAGCCCGGCCGACTCAATACGCTCGAGCGTGCTGGCGAGCGAGGCGAACAGCGCAGCGTTGCCGCCCGCAATCGCGGCGACCGCCTCGTCGGGCGGCGGGTCGATCCAGTAGGGCTCGCCAACCAGCAGCAGAGCGTCGCGGCCGCGCAGGCCGGGGCGCGCCATGTTCAGCGTGCCAACCAGCCCGCCGCCGATCCAGGTCGCGCCAATGCAGCTCACGATATCGAAGGCGCCGGGCGCGATCGGGTATACGCTGGCATTGCCCTCGACAAACGACACCTGCTCGCTCACCTGAAGCTCGGCTGCGCGCCGCCGCGCCGCCGCGAGAAAAACCGGGCTTATGTCAACGCCAACGCCGGTGATACCGGCCAATGCCGACCAGCAACAGAGCATCTCGCCCTTGCCGCAGCACAGATCGAGCTGGCGTTGCCCGGCGCGAATGCCGCAAATCTCGCCAAGCAGCAGCAGCTGATCCTCGGTGAATGGGTTCAGAATGCGGTGGTTCTGCTCGGCGATCTCGTGAAAGCGTAATGACATGGGCTTCTCGATCTCAATGCGGCGCGCTCAGCCGGTGCAGCACCACCGCGCCACGGCGGGGCACACGCACATGCTCGACGCGGCCAGCGCGGATGGGGTAGCTCTCGCCGCTCAGCAGATCGGCCATCTCGCCGCCGTCGGGCAGCGGCGTGCCCGCCAGCGGCAGATCGAGCGTGCGGGTTACATCGCGGTTGTTCAGCGCGATCACAAACTGCTCGCTGGCGTCCCAGCGAGCGTAGGCGTATACGTTCACCGTCGAGCGCGCCAGCAGCGAGCGATACTCGCCGGTGCGCAGCGCCGGGTGCTCGTGGCGCAGCTGGATGCAGCGCCGCGTCCACTCGTAGAGCTCGGCGTCCCACTCGGCCTTGTCCCAGGGGAAGCAGCCGCGGCACAGCGGGTCGGGGCCGCCTTCCATGCCCACTTCATCGCCGTAGTACACGCACGGCGCGCCGGGGAAGGTCATCTGGAACAGCACTGCCAGGTACGATCGCGAGCGGTCACCGCTGGCCTCGGTGCGAAAGCGCACGGTATCGTGGCTGCCGAGCAGGTTCAGCTGCACCTCGGTGGCGGGGCGCGGGTATAGCCCGAGCAAATGGTCGATCCCGGCGCCAAACGCGTCGGCGCGAAAGCTGTCGCGCGCGAAAAAGTCGCGGCACAGGTCGCGGAACAAATAGTTCATCACCGCATCGAACTGCGTGCCGTCGAGCCATGGCGTAGCGTCGTTCCAGATCTCGCCGACGATATACGCCTCGGGGTTGGCGGCCTTCACCACCCCGCGAAACTCGCGCCAGAAATCGTGGTCGGCGATCTCATTCGGCACGTCGAGCCGCCAGCCATCGGCGCCCTGCTCGATCCAGTAGCGCGCGACCCCAAGCAGGTAGCGCCGCACTGGCGGGTGCGCCACGTTGAACTTCGGCAGCGAGCGGAAATCCCACCACGTCGCATAGTTCGCGGGCTTGTCGCCGTCGTAGGGGTGGATCGGAAATTGGTCGATGTAGAACCAGTTGCGGTACGGCGAGTGGCCACCATTTTCAAGCAGGTCGTTGAAGGCGAAGAAGCCGCGCCCGCAGTGGTTAAACACACCGTCGAGCACCACGCGAATGCCGCGCGCGTGCGCCTCGGCGATCAGCCGGTGGAACGTCGCGAGGTCGCCGAAGTGCGGGTCGATCCGCATATAGTCGAAGGTGTTGTACTTGTGGTTTGAAGAGGCCTGGAAGATCGGGTTCAAGTACAGCGCGGTGATGCCCAGGTCGGCCAGGTAGCCCAGGTGGTCGATGATGCCTTGCAGATCGCCGCCCGTGAAATTGTCGAAGCTCGGCAGGCTGCCCCACGGCTGGGCATTTTCAGGATCGTTCGACGCATCGCCGTTTGCGAAGCGATCGGGAAAGATCTGGTAGAACACGGCGTGGCGCACCCACTCCGGGGTTGTGAATGGCGCAGGCAGATCGGGCATGGCAGCGTGAAATCGGCTACAAATCGTATCACAGGGCAGGTGCTGCTGGCGCGGCTGGCCCCGCGCTCGATGCGGCCGCGCGGGCCACACCTGCAACGGGCCGATTATACCATAGCCACGGGGCTTGCCGGCGCGCGCGGTTGTGTGTACAATGCGCGCGGTTTCGCGCAGCGAGGGGCCGACTGTGTGGATTGTGCTGGGCCTGGGCAACCCAGGCGAAGAGTATACCAAAACCCGCCACAACCTCGGGTTTCAGTGTGTGAATGTGCTAGCGCGCCGCCACGGGCTCGATTTCAGCGAGAAGATCGCCAAATCGCGCGTGGCGCTCGGCACGATCGCCGGGCAGCGCGTGGCGCTGGCCAAGCCGTTCACCTATATGAACCTGGCCGGCCAGGCGGCGGTGGGCCTGTGCCAGTGGTTCAAGGTGGCGGCCGACCAGCAGCTGCTGGTGATCTACGACGACCTCGACCTGCCGTTCGGGGCGCTGCGGCTGCGCGAGCGCGGCAGCGCCGGCACGCACAATGGCATGAAGTCGCTGGTGGGCCAGCTGGGCAGCCAGGCATTCCCGCGCATTCGCGTGGGCATTGGCCAGGGGCCGCCGGGCCGCGACGCGGCGGGCTACGTGCTGGGCCGCTTCACGCGCGACGAAGAGGCGGCCTTGCCCGAGGTTCACGCGCGCGTCGCCGACGCCGTGGAGATGGTTCTGCGCGACGGTTTCACCACTGCCATGAACGCCTACAACGCTCCGCCCAAGAAGGCCAAGCCGCCGACCCCACCCGAGTGAGCGTTGGAGCGCAGAGCGGGAAGCGTTTGAGCGCAGAGCGTTGGAGCGGGGAGCGATGAGGCGCGCACGATGCGCGCCCGACGGGCACGAAGGCCGTGCCAGTCGAGCGTTGCGACGAGGCATGCGCCACCCATACGACAATGAGGCGCGCACGATGCGCGCCCTACGGGAAAGCCTCTATGCCAGCGGCAATGACAGACGCACATGCCCTGTGATGCGGAGTGGCGTGTCGGTTTGCCACGAGAGGGAGAAGGCGCGCACGATGCGCGCCCTACGGGAAGGCCGTGCCAGCGGCAACGCCAGATGCTTATGCCTCGCGGCGCAGAGCGGCGCTCATGCACTCGGGACTTTTTCAAGCGTATCGTAGCGCTCGGCCACGCGCATGCCGGCGCGCTCGTACAGGCGTGTGGCCCCGCTCAGGTTCTGCGCGTCGACGCCGAGGCCAGCCATACGAATGCCACGCGCGTAGAACGCGCCAAACGCCTGCCGCAGCAGCGCCATACCAACGCCGCGACCGCGCCATGGCCGCCGCACGCCCAGGTTGCGCACCCAGCCCAGCTCGTCGGTACGCGCGAAACCCAGCACCACGCCGGCAAGCTCCTCGCGATCGAATGCCAGAAACCACAGCGCCGGGTCGAAATCGGCGCGGCCGATCTGCGCCTGCCGCCACTCGTCGAAAGGCGTTGGCTGGAAGCCCCAATGATCCTGAAATGCCTCCTGTATTGCCGCGTGGGTCACGCGCTCGTCGCGGCCGGGCACAAACGCGCGCACGGCCATGCCGGCCGGCCAAGCAGGCGCGGCGGGCGGCTGCTCGAACAGGATCTCCATACGCCAGAAGTGGCGCACCGGCCGGTAGCCTTCGGCCGCGAACAGCGCCTGCGCGGCCTGGTTTGTCGCCTCGATATTGGCGTGCAGCGCCGGCGGCGCAGCGCCGGCTAGCGCGCGGGCGCGGGCCTCGGCCAGGCGCAGCAGCCGCGTGCCAATGCCGCGGCCCTTGTGCGCCGGGTGCACATAGCCGTCGATCTCGGCGTACGCCGCGCCTGGCGTGTAAAACAGCGTCTCGTAGCCCAGCACGCTGCCGCGCGCATCGAGCGCCAGCCATGCGTCGGCCGCCAGGTCGAAGTTCGGCCCCTCCCAGTCGGCCAGCACCAGCGCGGGCGTCATATCGGGCGCGCCGCCCTCGGCCAGCGACGCGGCGTTGATCAGATCGACAACGGCGCTCAGGTCGGCGCGCTGGGGCGCGCGCACGGCGATATCGCCCAGAGGCGCAGAATACTCGCTCATGGCAGGCGCTCGCCGCCGGGCGTGGCCACCAGGCCGCGCTGGATTGCCACCATCGCGGCCTGAGTGCGGTTAGCCACGCCGAGCTTCTGGAAGATCTCGCTGAGGCGATTGCCGACGGTTTTTTCGGAAAGGTGCAGGCGCGCCGCGATCGTGCGGTTGTCGTGGCCCTCGGCCAGCAGAGTGACGATCTCGCGCTCGCGCGGCGTCAGCGCCTCGCCGGCGTCGGGCGGGCCGCTCAGGCGGCGGATCTCCTGAAACACGCGCGCGGTGATCGACGGGTCGAGCGCGGACTCGCCGCGGTACACGCGCCCAAGCACGTCGAGCAGCTCCTCGGCGTCGGCGTCTTTCAGCAGGTAGGCGCGCACGCCGGCCTTGATCGCCTCGATCACGTGCTGGTCGTGCCGGTACATCGTCAGCATCACCAGCTTGATCTCGGGGTGCGACAGGGCGAGCTGGCGCGCCACCGCGACGCCATCCAGATCGGGCATCTGGATATCGAGCAGCACAATATCGGGGCGTAGCGCTTCGGCCTGCGACAGCGCCTCGTGGCCAGTGCTGGCCTCGCCCACCACCACGAAATCGGTCTTGCGCTCGATCAGCTCGCGCAGACCCTGGCGAAACATGCGGTGGTCGTCGGCGATCAGCAGGCGTGGTTTGCTCATATAGCTATTCCTTGGTAGGCGGCGCGGGGCGCCAGGGCATCCAGACACGCAGCTCGGCGCCGGCGCCAGGCCGTGAGAGCACCGTCAGCTGGCCGTGCAGCGCGGCCAGCCGCTCGCGCATCTGGCGCAGCCCCACACGGTCGGCCGGGCCATCGGCGGCCTGGCCTGGCTCAAAGCCGCGCCCGTTATCGCAAACGCGGATGCGCAGGCCGCCGTCGATCTGGTCGATCAGCACCTCGGCCTGGCTGGCGCGCGCGTGCTTGGCGATGTTATTCAGGCCCTCCTGCACGATCCTGAAGCAGGTGGCCTCGAGCTCGGGCGGCAGCGCCGTAGGCAGGCCGCTCAGGTCGGCGCGCGCCTGCCAGCCCTGCTGCCCGGCGAACTCCATGATGTAGCGGTTCAGCCCGCCGGCGAAGCCCAGGTCGTCGAACTGCACCGGCCGCAGCGCGAAGATCGCCCGCCGCAGCTCGGCAATCTGCTCGCGCAGCGACTGCTTGAGCTGCTTCAGCTCGGCGCGCAGCCGCTCGGGGTCGCTCGCGATCCAATCGAGCCACAGGTCGGCGCGCATGCGCTGGAAGGCCAGCGCCTGGGCCAGGCCGTCGTGGATATCGCGGGCGATGCGGGCGCGCTCCTCGGCGATCGCGCGCTCGAGCTGGTAGATCGCGCGCTCCTCGCGCGATCGGCGGCGCGCGCTGACGATCGCCTCGGCCAGCTCGCTGCCGATCGTCGCGAGCAGGGCAAGCTCGTCGGCGGGCAGCGGCGTAGCCTGCTCGCAGTACAGCTCGACGCGCCCGACCAGCACGGCGCCGTCGTGCAGCGGCAGCGCCAGGCAGGCGCCAGGCCGATCGGGCGCCACCAGCAGCAGCGGCTCGCGG
>CALLYN010000622.1 GCA_937858455.1 uncultured Kouleothrix sp. | reverse complement strand
CTTGATCGCACTTCCCGGTGTCTCGGGCGGCGGCACGCTGCGCCTCAAGATGGCGGGCCCAGACGAGCTGCTCGAAGTCGGACGCGATGCGAGCGCCGGTGATCTCGGCAAGCTGCGCCTGGTCCGCGATGACAAGGGCGTACTCCGCTACATAACGATGAGCAACAATGGCTATCACCTGACCGCCGAGAAGCTCGCGTTCTACGAGCGCACGTCGTTCAAGCTGCCGGCGCTGATCGGCGCGATGGCGCTCACGCTGCTGCTGACGCTGGCGTCGCTGTGGAGCTGCCGCCGGGCCCGCATTCGGCTGGCGCTGCCGCGCTCGCGGACGCAGCTCGCGGCGCTATCCGTCTTGGCTCTTTCGATGCTATCGGCCTGCGCGTTTCCGGTGTGGGTGGTGATGAAGATGGCAGCGGGCACGCAGTGGGATCTTCTGTACGGTCTGCACGCGATGGGGCTGCGCCTTGCGTACGTACTGCCGGAGCTTGCGGTTGCGGGCTTTGTGCTCAGCATCGGCGCTGCTGTCGTTGCCTGGCGGAACGGCTGGTGGTCGCGGCCGGCGCTGGGCTAGCCGTACTGCGCGCATGGGCGAGCACGCCGCCAGTGCCGCTTGGCCCGGCGATCGTGGCGGCGGTGCGCGGCTGCGATGGTGTGCTCTACAACACCTACGACGCAGGCGGCCCGCTGATCTGGGCGGTGCCCGAGCGGCCGGTATTCGTCGATAATCGCCAGGATCCGTACCCGGCCGACCTGCTCTTCCGCGCGGTGCTGGCCGAGCAGCGCGGCGAGTACCAGGCGCTGTTCGGAGAGTATGGGGTGCGCTGCGCGCTGGTGCCGGCCGGCCAGCCGCTGTACGTAGCGCTGCAGCGCGACGGCTGGGCCGAGCTGGGGCGCGATGCGCAGCTGGCGGTGCTGGAGAAGAAGCCTGATAGCAGGTAGGAGCCCGAGGAATGGCAAGAACGACGCTACGTATCTCCATGCTCGCGCCATTCGGTATCCGTCCGAAGGGCACGCTCTCGGCGCGCATGCTGCCGCTTGCCCAGGCGCTTGCGCGCCGTGGGCACACCGTTGGCATCGCCGCGCCGCCAGTGCAAAACCCGGAAGATGCGGCCACCCGCATTGTATACGGCGGCGTTCCAGTTACGCATATCGCTTTATCGCAACTGCCCCAGCCGGCACACGGCGCGCAGCAAGTTCTCGCGCTGTATCGGGCTGCGCTCGCCGATACGCCCGATGTCGTGCACCTGTTTAAGCCCAAGGGCTACAGCGGCCTGGCGGCGCTGCTGCTGCGGGCGCTGCGCCCGGAGGTGCCGCTGGTGGTGGATAGCGACGACTGGGAGGGGCGCGGCGGCTGGAACGAGCTGCTGCCATACCCCAAGCCGGCCAAGTGGCTGTTCGACTGGCAGGAGCGCGACCTGCCGCGCCGCGCCGACGCGGTGACGGTGGTGAGCCACACGATCGAGACGCAGGTGTGGGGCTTTGGCGTAGCGCCGCAGCGCGTCGTCTACCTGCCCAATGGTGTCGCAGGCGGCGCGGGCGAAGCAGCGATCGGCGAGCGCCCGCCAGCGTGCATCCTGCTGTACACGCGCTTCTGGGAGTTCGACCTGCGAGAGCTGGTAGCTGCGCTGGTGGCGATTGCGGCGCAGCGGCCGGATGCCCGGCTGCTGGTGGTGGGCAAAGGCGAGCGCGGCGAAGAGCGTGAGTTGCTGCGGCTGGCCGAGCGTGCTGGCGTGCGGGCGATGATCGACTACCGCGGCTGGGCCGAGCCGGCGAGCATTCCGGCGCTGCTGGCCGGCGCGACGCTAGCGATTGTGCCGATGCGCGACACGCTGATCAATCGGGCGCGCGGGCTGGCCAAGCTGCTGGAGCTGATGGCGGCCGGGCTGCCGATCGTGGCCGGGCGCGTGGGGCAGGTGGCCGAGTACATGGAAGATGGCCGCAGCGGCATGCTGGTGGCGCCCGGCGATGCGGGGGCGCTTGCAGCCGGTGTGCTGGCGCTGCTCGGAGACGCGGCGCTGCGCGAGCGGATGGCGGCGGCGGCGCGCGAGCGGGCGCTGACGGTGTATGCGTGGGATCGGCTGGCGCTGTGGGCCGAGGCGGCCTACCGGATCGCCTGCCGGCGCTAATACCGGCAAGCTGTTACCGTTTCGTTACCAAAACGGCATGGCACATCCGCCGCCGCCCGCTACAATAGGCGCGAAGGCTAGTGAAGGGTAACGTGCGGCGTGAGCCTACCAGCCACAGATAATCTGCGGCGCTGTGCGACGAACTGGCGCCTCTGGCTGCTGCTGGCGCTGGCGGCGCAGTTCGCAGCGCTGCAGCTTGCCACCGGCGTCGAATACCTCGACGCGCCGCGCAACCTTCACTGGGGGTTGTACCTGCTCGAACAGCCGCGCTTCCTGCTCGACGCCGACGACTCCTACGATCGCATTCACGGCTTTGTGCCAAGCCCGCCAGCCCTGGCGACCGCCGACGCGCTGGTGGGCCGCAGCGCGCCGCTGCACCCGTGGTGGGGGCCGCTGTACCTGATGCTCTTCGCGGCAGCGTGGCAGCTCAGCGGCTCGTATACGCTGCTGCGCCTGGTGTCGCCAGTGGCGGCCGGCGCGGTGGTACTGGGGACATACGCCTTTGGCGCGCGCTATTTCGGCCGCCGCGCCGGGCTGCTGGCCGCCGGGCTGCTGGCGCTGTTCCCGCTGTTTCGCGAGCATGCCACAATGGCCTTTGCCGAGCCGATCTCGGCGCTGGTGCTTGGCGCGGCCCTGTGGGCGTTTCTGGCGCGTCGCACTGCCTGGGCCATGTTGCTGGGCGCGCTGGCGATGCTCGGCAAGATCGACATGATCGCGCTGTTCTTTGGCAGCGTGCTGGCGCTGGTGATCTGGCCAGGCCGCCCCGATGCCGAGCGCATGCCCCGCAAGCACGTGGCGCTGAGCCTGGCCGCGCCGCTGCTGGTGCTGCTGCCCTGGCTGGCGCTGACGCGGCTGGTGTTCTCCCGGCCGGCCACCGTGGCTGGCGGGCCAAGCCTGGCGGTGTTCCGGGCGCTGGCGCCGCTGATGCTCGATCAGTTCTTCACCCTGGCGCGCATCCCCACGATCGCGACGCTGGCGCTGCTGGCGGCGCTTGCCGCCTGGGCCTGGCTGCGGCGCGGTGCCGCGCGGCCGGCGGTGTACCGGATGCTGGCCGTGTGGGCGGCCGGCGGCGTGGCCGTGCTGCTGGTGTACAGCGCCGCGCCTGGCGCAAGCAACAACCCGCGCGTGCTCATCCCGGCGTTGCCGCCGATCGTGTTGCTGGTTGCCGACGCGCTGGCGCGGCTGCCGCGGATCGTTGGCCGCGCGGCGCTGGCCTACGTGCTGGTGCTATTCGTGCTGGCTGACGCGGCCGGGCTGTGCTACCAGGTGCTTGAAGCCAGCGCGCTGAATGCGACCATGCCGGTGTGGGCGGCGCTGGGTGGCCAGCCGCGCGGCTTCGTGCTGACCGATCAGTACTGGGAGGCGACGCTCTACGCCCGGCAGCCGGCGACGTGGTTCGAAAACGACCCGGCGTTTCAGCACGCGATTCTGTGGGATCGGGAGCGCTTTCAGCAGTATGTTGCGGCGAACGACATCCGCTACGTCGTGCTGCCGCGCGACGATCGGCTGAATGAGCGGCGGCTGAACGAGCCGCTGGCGCGCTGGTATGCGCGACTGCCGCTCGGCCGCGCGCTGGGCTGGCCAACCGCGCCGCTGGTGTCGCCCCAAGTGCGCCAATACCTGGCGGCCCAGCCGAGCGCGACCGCTGGCGACTATATCATCTTTACACTTGGCAAGCCTGAACTGCCTTCGAAGCAGGGCGATAGCCAAACCGGGCGTAAATTCCTATAGACGCTTGCGCCCGCCGGATCATACAATCGGATCAGCGTATGATACCAACTCAGTTTGATCACTTATAGAGTGTGTTGCACGACGTGGCGAAGCCACGTCGTGCAACACAATAAGAAATTTGGGGGCGGCGAAGCCGCCCCAAACCCCCACCAAAGTGTAAGTAATCAAGCGAATTTGGTATGACAGTAGGCAAGGTGAGAGAAGCCATGGCAATGCCACCGCGAATGCCGGGCGGCCAGCATCCCGCGATCGAATGGCCCGAGCCCGCGCTGCGCGCGCCTGCCGCGCCAGCCATCCCAACCGACGACCCGGCCGCGGCGCTGGCGTTCTGCCGCCAGCTGGCCGTGGCG
>CALLYN010000621.1 GCA_937858455.1 uncultured Kouleothrix sp. | reverse complement strand
GCGCGCGCGATCAGCGGGCTGCCGCCCAGCCCGCCGCGCAGCCGCATGACCGAGCGCTGCGATGCGTGCCACGCTAGCCTGCCGCTCGGCAACCACACGCCGCGCGACCTGGCGCGCCACGTGTTTATGATCAACACGCGCGATTTCATGGATCCCTGGACATTCAACGTGAAGAATGTCATGAAGTGCTGCGTCGAGTTCCTGCTGCCCGACGGCCGCATGATCCCGTTCTGCGCCTACAACTCGGTGGGCTACCGCGAGCAGGCTGCCGCCGCGCAGGCCCAGGCCCGCGCCTAAAGCCAGCTATGGCTTATGCTGTTGGCGCGTTGTGCATTCGACAGAACTGTTTAGGACTTACGCAGTTGCGCTGTTCGGCTTCCCGAAGCCGTGCATAGTGCCTGCGGCAGCACGGTACTTGTTGATCATCGTGTGTCCATTTTCCGCGCTGTGCGCGGAAAATGGACACCTCTACGGAATTGGGTACCGCTCTGCCGAAGGCCGAGCTCGCCAACCGCGTAAGTCATACTGTTTTCCAAAGGCAAACGTGCCGCGCGGAGCCAGACGCACGAGCCGGCCTGCAGCCTATTCTCAGCTTGCTGCTATAGAATCATGGCATACGTTGTGATATAATGCACAGCGTGAACAGAAAGCGCGAGGGCTACGACGCAGCAGTTTAGCCGGCACGACGCCGGCGACGCAGTCGGCCTTCGCGCTTTTGAATGAGAAGCCAACAATGGAGTTCCTGACCGTCAGCGACGAGGTCGTACCCGCAATCTACAGCTTGAACATCAAGGAGCGCTTTCCCGGCGTCGACGCGATATTCGGCTGTGGCGACCTGCCGGCGTACTATCTTGAGTTCATCGTGACGATGCTGGCCAGGCCGTGCTTTTACATCGACGGCAACCATAACGACGTGGAGTATACCGAGGGCGGCGAAGAGCTGCACGCGCCGCGTGGCTGCGTCAAGCTCGAGGGCCGCAGCACGTGCCACGCCGGGCTGCTGATCGCCGGGCTGGGCGGGTGCCTGCGCTACAACCAAGAGCCTGGCGCGCAGTACACCGAGGCCCAGATGATGGGCCGGCTGTGGGCGCTGGCGCCGCGGCTGCTGCTGAACAAGCTGCGCTACGGCCGCTACGTCGACGTGATGCTGACGCACGCGCCGCCGCTGGGTATTCACAACGGCCCCGATCGGCCACACCGTGGCTTCGAGGCATTTCTACGGCTGATGGATTGGTTCGCGCCGCGCTACCTGATCCACGGCCATATTCATCGCTCGTACGGCTTCAGCAGCGTTGCCGAGACGCGCTACAAGCAGACGATGGTGCTGAACACCGCCGGCTACCGGCTGCTGGCAATCGGCCCGTCGATCGACGCACGGCCGGCGCCGCGAGACCGCCACTAACCCTCAACGACGATTGTGTACTCGCCGCATGCGTACACACCATACCACTACGACACACTCACCACACGCCTGGCCGATCAACGCCTGATCGCCCCCACGACAGCGAAGTCCGCGTGTACTTACAGGAGCAACCGATGAGTAACACATGGACTATACGCGAATCGCAAGTGCATTTTCAGGAAGCGCGCCGCCAGGCGCTGCTGACCGAGCTGCTCGACCTGCTGCGCCGCCGGCCCAGCCGCATGTTCTCGCTCGAAGACGTGCGCGCCCGGCTGAACATTCGGGGCCAGCGCTGGGTTGGCCACCAGACCGTGCCGCTCACCAGCATTATCGGCAGCGAAGGCCGCTACAGCGACTTCGACCGCCGCTTTCTGCCGCGCTCGAATGCGCTGAAAGAGCGCTGGGCCAGCATCGACCGCGCCATGAACACCGACGTGGTGCTGCCGCCGGTCGAGCTGTATAAGATCGGCGACGCCTACTTCGTGCGCGACGGCAACCATCGCGTCTCGGTGGCGCGCCGGCTCGGCCAGGTCGACATCGACGCCTACGTGACCGAGTTGCTCGTCGACGTGCCGCTCGCGCCCGATCTCTCGACCCACGACCTGATGCTGAAAGAGGAGTATAGCGACTTCCTCGAGTGGACCGGCCTGCACGGCATGCGGCCCGACGAGCGGATCGAGTTCAGCGAGCTGGGCGGCTACCTCGATCTGGTGCAGCACATCAACGCCCACCGCTTCTACCTTGGCCAGGATCAGCAGCGCGAGATCACGCGCGACGAGGCGGTGGCGCACTGGTACGACGAGGTGTACATGCCGATCGTGCGGGTGATCCGCGAGCAGGGGGTGCTGCGCAACTTCCCCGGCCGCACCGAGGCCGACCTCTACCGCTGGATCGTCGACCACCGCTGGTACACCCACGAGCGCACCGGCGCCGACCCCGGCCCGGCCGCCGCGACCGAGAGCTATGTCGAGCAGTTCAGCCAGCGCGGGCTGGTCGATTCGGTGGGCGCGGCGCTGCGCGGCGCGCTCGAGCGGCTGGGCGTGCAGCTGTAGAATTCAGGCCGGCGCCTATTTCAAGGCCAGTGGCCCATGCCTCAGGGCAAACCCAGAGCCGGCTGCCGGCCTCACGGCGCGGCTGCACACGCATCGGCGGATTCCTGCATTGCCTGCGCGGCTTGCTCTTGCGTCGCGCTGCCCAGCAGCACCGGCGGCAAATGCGCGCCGATCGCGTCCCAGGCGCAGCGCAGCATAGCGCTAGGCGGCAGCCCCGGCGCCGCCACAGCCATCGCGGCCGCAGCGGCGAG
>CALLYN010000620.1 GCA_937858455.1 uncultured Kouleothrix sp. | reverse complement strand
TGGCCGCCACCCGCCAGAAGGGAAATGCGAGGGGCATAGCCCCTCGCGCACCCTCTTTTCAAACAGGCTCTAAGCGCCTGCAAGCAAGGGGGAGTGCGACGGGTTAAGCCCCTCGCACTCCCCCTTTTTCGCGAGTCGCGGCCAGCTGCGCGGGCACGACCCGCCAGCAATCTTGAGCCACAGCTCGGCGCCGCCGTTTTGTACCCGGCCAGCCGCGCTAGCGAGCGGCGACGGTGATACGCGCAATCGTGGCCCAGGCGCCGGCATTCCCGGCATAGTCGAGCGCCTGCACGCGCAGCAGGTACGAGCCTGCGGCCAGCACAGGCAGCGTAAAGGCGGGGCTGGGCACAAGCGTATCGGCGCTGCCATTAGGGTCGCTGCCAAGGTAGACGCGGTAGCCGGCCACACCCGCGCCATTATCGGCGGCGGGCGCCCATTGAAGCGTAGTGCCTTGGCCGCTACCGAGCGCAACCTCGCCAAGCGCTGCCGGCGCATCCGGCGGCGTCAGGTCGTAGCCGAACGGGCCAAAGCTCGCGTCGCCCGGCTTCCCCGCCGCGTCCCAGTAGCGGATGTGCAGCGTATGCAGGCCCTCGCCGGCCCACGCGGTTTCGACATAGCCATCGCGCGCATCGGCGAACTGCGGCGCATCAGCCGGCTGCTGATCCCACGCCTGGCTGAAGCCGCGCGCGCCGGCCGGCAGATAAAACTCCACCCGCTGGTCGGCGGCATACCAGCGGCCGGGCTGCGCGGCGCTGGCAAAGCGCACGCCGCCGCTCGGCATACCACCCGCAACCAGCACCTCGCCGCCGTGCTGGTTGCAGCCACCAATATCCGGTAGGTCAAAGCCGTCGGCGAAGCTCAGCGGCACCGATTTCCGGCCGCTGGCGGCAAGCCCCTTGCCAGTAAACGCAGTGAAGTGCAGGTGCGCCAGGCCGTGGGCCGCGCGGTCGCCAGCGTAGCCGATCACCTCGCCGCGCTTCACCGCGCGATCCATCTGCGTCGAGACGGCGCGGTCAAGATGGGTGTACATCGTGTAGAAGCCATCGCCGTGGGCGAGGATCAGCGTGCCGCTCTTGGCCGTCCACGACCAGATCGTGCCGTCGGCGGCGGCGGCCACCGGCGCGCCAAACGTCGCGCCTTCGACCCTGACCATATCGAGCGAGTAGCGATCCCAGCTGTTGTGGCTGCCGCAGCCATAGCCCTGGATCACCTTCCAGGCTTCGCCGGGCGGAGTGGGGAGCGAAAGAGACGGCGCGGCCGAGACCGGGGCGGCGGGCAGAACGAGGGCGAGCGCGAGCGCGAGCAGCTGAACCACGCGTGCGAGGTGAAAACGATCAAAGGGGCGTCGCAACGCGCTATCGTGCGGTCGTGGCACGGTCGGCGGTTGTGGCATGCATCCTCCTGAGCCGGGTGAACTCCTTGGTTCGGTGAACTCCCTGGTATGCGAGAACATCCTGGTTCGGGGCGCGGGCAGGCGCCACCGGCGCCGAGAATACCATGCGCCCGCGCGATCGTCAAATTTCGGTAAATAGCGTCGCCCTCACCTTACGGCATTGTCATTCGAGCGAGCAATGGCTCGTGGTATAATAAGGCAAGCGCTTGCCCTGGCCCGTTGGGCCGGGGCAACTACTATCGAGGAGGGTGCATGAGGCCCTATATCGGGATTTCGTGCGGCACATTCCGTGATCGCGACTGGTGCCCGCCCGCTAACTTCCTGCGCAAGAGCTACACCGACGCGATCGTCGCGGCCGGCGGTATCCCGCTGATCATCCCGGTGATCGAAGAGCTTGAGGTGCTGCGCGCGCTGTACGATCGCGTCGACGGCCTGCTGATCTCGGGCGGCGGCGACATCGACCCGCGCTTCTACAACGAGGCGCCGCTGCCGGGCCTCGGCCCAACCGACGCCCAGCGCGACGAAGTCGAGCTGCCGCTGGCGCGCTGGGCCGTGGAAGAGGGCAAGCCGCTGCTGGGCATCTGCCGCGGCTCGCAGGTGCTGAACGTGGCGATGGGCGGCACGCTCTACCAGGACATCCCCTCGCAGATCAAGACCCAGCTCGTGCACGATAGCTCGTTCACCCGCCAGGACTGGACGTATATGGCCCACGAGCTGCGGCTCGACCCCGAGTCGAAGCTGTCGCAGCTGTTCGGCACCAGCTGCTTCCTCACCAACTCGCTGCACCACCAGTCGCTGAAGGACGTGGCGCCTGGGCTGCGCGCGGTCGGGTGGGCGCCCGACGGCGTGATCGAGGCGGTCGAGGGCGATGGCGAGACGTTCTTGGTGGGCGTGCAGTGCCACCCCGAGGCGCTGCAGGGCGTGGCCGATCCGCGCTGGCAGGCGCTGTTCCGCGAGTTCGTGATGAGCTGCGCGGTGCCGGTGGTGTAGGGAGGCTAGCGCAGCTCGCCGCGCGCCAGCGCCCGCGCAATCGCGTTATGGCGCTCCACCAGCGCAGGCAGATCGACGCCAAGCAGCTGGCCGCCGCGCACGCGTACGCGGCCGTTGATCACGCTCAGGTCGGCATTCGGCGGCTGGCAGAACACCAGCGCGGCCAGCGCGTCGTGCACGGCGCCGCCGGCGAAGCCCAGCGTGTCGATCCGAAAGCCCACGAAGTCGGCGGCCATGCCCGGCGCCAGGTAGCCAATGTCGTCGCGGCCCAGCACCTCGGCGCCGCCGCGCGTGGCCAGCCGCAGCGCCTCGCCGGCCGTCA
>CALLYN010000619.1 GCA_937858455.1 uncultured Kouleothrix sp. | reverse complement strand
CAGCTGCGCGCGCTGCGCGGCGGCGTGAACGTGGTGGTCGGCACGCCCGGCCGCCTGCTCGACCATATCCAGCGCGGCACGCTCAAGCTCGACCAGGTGCGCACCGTGGTGCTCGACGAGGCCGACGAGATGCTCGATATGGGCTTTATCGAGGATATCGAGGCGATCTTGAAAGAAACGCCGGCCACCCGGCGCACCGCGCTATTCTCGGCGACAATGCCCACCCCGATCGCGAACCTGGCCAAACAGTACATGCGCGAGCCGCAGCGGATCACCATTCAGGCCGAGCAGATGACCGTGCCGCAGATCCGCCAGATCTACTACGAGGCCGGCGGGCGCGATAAGTTCGAGATCCTCGCGCGCGTGCTCGACTTCGAAATGCCGACATCGGCGATCATCTTCTGCCGCACCAAGAGCGAGGTCGACTCGCTCGGCGAGCGCTTGGTCGCGCGGGCCTTCCCGGCCGAGACGCTGCACGGCGACCTCAGCCAGGTGCAGCGCGACCGGGTCATGCAGCGCTTCCGCACCGGCCAGGCCGAGCTGCTGGTGGCCACCGATGTGGCCGCGCGCGGCCTCGACATCGAGCACGTGTCGCATGTGATCAACTACGACATCCCGCTCGACCCGGAGATCTACGTGCACCGCATCGGCCGCACCGGCCGCGCCGGCCGCACCGGCAACGCCGTGACGCTTGTCACGCCGCGCGAGCGCCGCCAGCTCAACATGATCGAGCGCATGACCGGCGCGAAGATCCAGCGCATGCGCCTGCCCACCGTCGCCGACGTGATCGCGCGGCGCCGCGAAAGTTTCAAAGAAACGCTGCGCGAAACCATCACCAACGGCGGGCTCGAGCCATACCTGATCATGGCCGAGGATCTGGGCGAAGAGTTCAGCCCCACCGATCTCGCGGCGGCGGCGTTCAAGCTCCTGCTCGACCAGTCGCTGGTCGAGACCGAGGATACGCTGGCCGAGCAGCAGCAAGACCGCTTCGAGGATGAGCGCGATGGCCGGCCGCGCCGCGGACGCACCCGCGAGTTCGGGCCAAGCCAGGGCATGACCCGGCTGTACATCGACGTGGGCCGCGACGACGGCGTACGCCCGGCCGATATCGTCGGCGCGATTGCCAACGAGGCCGGCATCCCCGGCCGCGCAATCGGCGCGATCGAGCTGTTCGAAAGCTTCGCGCTGGTTGAGGTGCCGAACAATATGTCCGAGAAGGTCATCCGCGCGCTGCGCCACACTACCATCCGCGGCCGCAAGATCGCCCCCAGCATCGCCCGCCCGCCGCGGCGCTAAAGCGCCTTCGGCCAACAGCAAAACACCGCGGCCGCGCCAATGGCGCGGCCGCGGTGCGTTCGAGCGAAACGTTCAGCCTAGCCCAGGCCGCTATTGATCGAGCTGAACACCTGGCTGACCTTGCCGCCAAGCAGAGTCAGAATGCCGATCACCACGATCGCGATCAGCACCAGGATCAGCGCGTACTCTACCAGGCCCTGGCCCTCTTCCTTGGCGAAAAAGCTCCGGATCATTGCGTGCCTCCTTGAATAATTGCCGAATAAAGCATCATTAGTATAGAAGTACCTAGCGCATAACTCAATAGTCTGATGGTCCTATACTTCTTGGTACTTGCTTGACTCTTTGTTCATCGGAAGTTGCGTTTGGGCCACTGTTTTCGCTGCGCAAACGTTGCTCTGTTGCACAAATACATTTCGACAGACAAAATAAATTAACTACCAATCAAATGACAATCGCATCATAAATACTGCATTAGGAAGCCAAATTACGCAGCTATCGCATACGAAAGCCGGTCGTTTTAACGGAAACGACCGGCTTTCGTAGGTTCACGCTCTATCGCGCTATGGTGTTATGGTACCGGCACCACCGCAGCCACACGCGTACCGCGGCCGACCGAGCTTTCGATGCCGAACTCGCCGCGCAGCAGCGTCTCGGCTTGCTGGCGCAATGTCTCGATCCCCAGGTTACGCCGGCCGCTCTGCTCCGACAGCACCTCGTTGACGTGGAAGCCGGTGCCGTCGTCCTCGACCGATACGTGGATACTGCCGCCGCCGCTGTCGAGCAACACGCGGGCCTGGCTGGCGTTCGCGTGGCGCGCGACATTATTCAACGCCTCTTGGATGAAGCGGAACAGCGCGACCTCGTAGTGGCTAGGCAAGCGCGCGTCCATATTCTGCACCTGCAGGTTGACATCGAGCTTGTTTTTATCGCCGAACTGCTGCACATAGCGCCGCAGCGTCGGCACCAGGCCGAGGTCGTCGAGGATCATGGGGCGGAGGTCGAAAATAAAGCGCCGGGTATCTTGCAGCGTGGTGTTGATCGCACTTTTGAGCGCCACCAGCTCGCCGCGCGTCTGCTCGATGTCGCGGTCGAGCAGGCGCTGGCAGATCTCGGCGCGCAGCACCAGGTTGCTCATCGACTGGGCCGGGCCGTCGTGCATCTGCAGTGAGATGCGCAGGCGCTCGTTCTCCTGGGCCTGGATGATCGCGGCGATGCGCTCGACGCCATCGTCGGCGGCGCGCGGCCCGCCGCCAATATCGGCGCCAAGCAGCGGCTCGACCGCAGTGATGATCTCGTAGAGCTGCGACTGGCGGGTTTTCAGCAGCTGCTGGCGAAATTGCAGCTGCTCGAGCTGGCCGCGCATCATCAGCAGGCGCATCTG
>CALLYN010000618.1 GCA_937858455.1 uncultured Kouleothrix sp. | reverse complement strand
CCGCCACGTCGCGCCTCGACCTAGGTGTACTTCCCCGACACGTTGTGAACATCTGAGGTGAAGTGAAGACCTCCGGGCAGGATGAATCGCTCGGCTGGCACGTCTTCACGAGCGGTTTCTTCCTCGCGGTCAACGTGCTCTTCATCGCGATCGTCGCAGGATCGCCCGGAAAAACCTCTCAGAATTCCGGAAATTCCATGTCTTCAGCCTGCGAACCTGCCCGCACGGGTCCGTCCACGCCCGTCGAGGCGGCCAGCGGCGCAGGCGCTCAGTGCGGCGAGCAGGTCGCCGTCGAGCAGCGGCAGGATCACCTGGGTTTCGGGGTCGCCAAAGCGCGCGTTGAACTCGAGCACGCGCGGGCCGTGCGGCGTCAGCATCACGCCGGCGTACAGCGCGCCGCGAAACGGCGTGCCGGCGGCAGCCAGCTCGCGCACCACCGGCAGCATCAGGTCGCTCACGATCTGGTCGAACAGCTCGGCGCCGATGTCGGAGGGCGCGTAGGCGCCCATGCCGCCGGTGTTCGGGCCGCGATCGCCCTCGAGCAGGCGCTTATGGTCGCGCGCGGGCGGCAGCGGCAGCAGGCGCTCGCCGTCGCACAGCGCCAGCACCGACACCTCGTCGCCCGCGAGCGGCTGCTCGAGCAGCAGCCTGCTGCCCGCGCTGGTGGCGCCCAGCAGCTCGATCGCCGCCACGGTAGCCTCGACGCTGCCGGCCACCACAACGCCCTTGCCGGCCGCAAGGCCGTCGGCCTTCACAACCCAGGGCTGGCCGCTCGAGCGCGCGAACTCAATCGCCGCGCGCGTATCGTCGAAGGCGTGCGCGTCGGCGGTTGGCACGCCGGCCTGGCGCATGATCTGCTTAGCGAAGATCTTGCTGCTCTCGATCTGCGCTGCGGCGGCGGAGGGGCCGAACGTGGCGATCCCGGCGGCCGCGAAGCTATCGGCCAGCCCGGCGGCCAGCGGCGCCTCGGGGCCGATCACCGCCAGATCGACCTGCTCGGCGCGAGCCATGTGCACCAGCAGGGCGTAGTCGTCGGCGCCGACCGGCACATTCTGGCCGAGCAGGGCGGTGCCGGGGTTGCCCGGCGCGATCAGCAGCTTGCCGATGCGCGGCGACTGGGCGAGCTTCCTGGCCAGGGCGTGCTCGCGGCCGCCCGAGCCAACGATCAGAACATTCATAGCGCCCCAAAGATCACGGGGCGGCGCGGCGAACGAGGCTGCGGCTCAAAACAAGCCGCCCCGCTCAGGCACCGCGTCGCCCCGTCATTCGTTTCTGCGCGCATTATAGCACAGCGCATCCGCGCCGCCGCGAGATGCTATAATGGGCGCCGGCAGTGGCGTACACAGGGCGGCGGTGAAAGGCACCTACCTGCTGATTCTGCACCTCGAGCGCGAGCTGGCCGATTGGCAGGTCGGCCGGCTGGGGCGCTTTACCTTCGCGCCTGGCTACTACCTGTATGTCGGCAGCGCGTTTGGCAGCGGCGGGCTGGCCGCGCGGCTGGCGCACCACGAGCGCAGGCACAAACCCCGGCCGCACTGGCACATCGACTACCTGCGCGCGCAGGCGGCGCTGGTCGAGGCGTGGGCCGTCGCATCTCTGGCGCCGCTCGAGCGCTGCTGGGCC
>CALLYN010000617.1 GCA_937858455.1 uncultured Kouleothrix sp. | reverse complement strand
CCGAGTGCGGGGCGGAGGTCACCGTTTTTGGAGAACCGGCGGTGGCCTCCGGAGTTCCGGGCGCGGGTGGGCGCGGCGGCAATCTTCGCTCGACGCTGAACCTGGCCGGGTTTACTCGGAACGCCGGCGGCAGCGCTGGTGCGCGCGGCCGAGCCGCTGTACCGTGCATTCGGCGGCCCGCCGCTCGCGCAGATCGATCTGGTGCGCGCGGCCGAGCACCTGCGCGCCACCAGCATGCTCTACATCCAGGGTAGCGGCGATCAGTGGGGCAGCCTCGCCGATGCGCAGGCGATCGCCTGGGCCACGCCCAACGCGCTGCCGCTGGTGGTTCACCCCAGCGACGAGCGTTTCGGCGGCTACCTGTATGTGGCCGAGCATCCCGATCGAATCGTCGATTTCTTCCGCGAGCGCCTGGCCGGCTAGCGCAGCGAGGCCTGCAAGCCAGCCAGCAGCTGCTGGACTTCGGCGTCGGAGAGCTGGGCGCCAGGGTGCAGCAGGAGGTACTTTTTCGGCGGCATGGAGCCGCGCCGCAGCACCTTGGGGATGTCGTCGCTTTCCTGCTCGCTGTCGCCGGTATTCCACTCGGAAAGGTTAAGCTTGTGGCGGCCGCGAGCCACATCGCGCTCGACCAGCCACGACACCGGCGCAACATAGGCATAGATCGGCCAGACCGTCTCGTTGCTATGGCAGTCGAAGCAGGCGCGCTTGGCCAGCGCGCGAGTGGCCGGGCTGTCCCAGGGTGGCTCGGCCAGCACCGGCGGGTTGGTGCGGCCGCGCCCAAACGGCAGCAGCTGGATCAGCACCAGCAGCACCAACCCGGCCACAAACACACGGCGGATGAGGTGAATCATAGCGGCACCTCTTGGGAACGACGTAGGACAACGATAAGGCCGCGTGCGCCAGGCTAGCCGGCCTTATTGCGCAGATCCTCGGGCACATCAAGGTCGCTGAGCCGCACCGTCTTGCGCGTGCCAAACTTCATGGTCTTCTGGCCCTCGCTCGAGAGCTGCCCAGTCTGCTGCAAGTTGTTGATCTCCTGCTGCATTGTCTGCGCAAGGTCGACTTCGCCCTGGTTGAGCAGGCGCGTCACCGCGCTCTGCAGCTTCTGCGTCGCGCTGCCGACATCTCCCGACTGCAGATCTTGCAGCGCGCGAGTTTGCAGCTTGAAGGCGCTGATCTTCTCGACAATATTCATCACCGGGGCGTTCACCTGCGCGGCCATGTTCGCGTCGGCGGTGAAGGTCATCATCACGTCGGCGCGCGAGCGCTCGGCCTGCAAATTGAGCATCGGCACGTCGTAGGTAACCTCGACCTGGCCGATGCGGTACTGCCCGGCCGGGCGCGGGTCGACCAGCAGCTCGATCAGCAGCGTGCGCCCGCTGCCGGTTTCGAGCTCGCCCAGCGGCACGCTGACGTCGCGATCGGAGACCGGCCGGTAGCCCAGGTTGCTGATCAGCGGGATCACCTGCCACACCGCGCGCGGCGTAATGCCCTGCACCAGCCGCAGCGTCAGCGCAGCGTTATGAATGGCGGTGGCCTGCGCGCGCTGCACGGTATTCTGGAAATACGCGATGATCTTATCGGGCTGGTCGATATAGTCGGCGGTTCCGCCCGAGCGGTTGGCCATGTCGATCAGCAGGTCCTCGTTCCAATCCTTGCCGACGCCCAGCGCGGTGATCGGCACGCCCATGCGCCCGGCGTCGTCGGCGCGCCCCAGGCACTCCTTTTCATTCTCGGTCTGGCCGTCGGTCAGCAGCACCAGGCGGCGGATCGCATTGGCGCTGCCTTTTTCGATCTCGCGCAGGCCCTTCTCGACGGCCGGCGCGATCTTGGTGCCGCCGGCGTCGCGGATGCGGCTGATCTTATCTTGCACCTCGCGCTGGTTCTGCACCGGCGCGGCGGGGATGAGCACTTCGGTGCGGTGGTCGAAGATCACCACCGAGGCAATATCTTGCGCGCCGAGCAGCTCGAGCGCGCGGGCTGTCGCGCGGCGCACCCGCTCGATCTTCTCGCCCTTCATCGAGCCGCTACGGTCGAGCACAAAGCTAACATTGACGGGCATCCGAACCTGCGCCACCACCTGGCTGGGCAGCGTCTCGATCAGCAGATACGCTACCTGCGGCGTGCCGGTGACCGACAGAAAAGGCCGCGCCAGCGTTGCGCGCAGATTGATCTCACCGGCCATTGTGTAGGCTCCTTTCAACACACCACGAGCGCTCGAGCGCGCGGCCATGCGCGCGGCTCGTCGCTACCTGCGACGCTCGATCGGCGCCGCTTGTTGCATTGCGTGCATTCTTCCGCGTAGTATAGCATATGGGCGCGGCGAGCGCAGCATGGGGTTTCGCGCCGGATCGGGCCTGGCGCGCGCTTCGTGCTATACTATGCCGCGCAACACCCCGGCCGCAGAGCGGCGAGCCAAGATCAAACAGTACTGTGCTGTCGCAGGCACCATGCACGGCTTCAGGAAGCCGAACAAGGCAACTGCGTAAGTTCTAGCTATGAAAGAGGAGACTATGTTACGCGGTACGCTGCTGTTTCTCTCCGAGCAGCCGCTCGCCAGGCGCGTGTTTGGCGGGCCGCTGGCCAAGCCGCTGGTAAGCCGCTTCGTGGCCGGTATCACACTGCCCGAGGCGATCGCGAACGTGCAGAAGCTGAACGCCGCCGGCATGACCGCCACGCTCGACTACCTGGGCGAGTCGGTGGGGAATGCCGCCGAGGCCGGCACGGCGGCCGCGCAGTATATCGCGATCCTGCACGCGATCGAGCGCGCCGGGGCGCAGTGCAACGCCTCGCTGAAGCTCACCCAGATGGGCCTGGACGTCGACCGCGAGCTGTGCGCCCGCAATGTCGAGCGGATCGTCGCGCAGGCGGCGCAGTTCGGCAACTTCATCCGCATCGATATGGAGGGCTCGGGCTACACCCAGGCCACGCTCGACCTGTTCGAGCAGCTGTACGCGCGCCACCAGAACGTCGGCGTGGTGATCCAGGCCTACCTCTACCGCAGCGAGGCCGACATCCGCGCGCTGAACAAGCTCGGCGCGCGCGTGCGGCTGTGCAAGGGCGCCTACAACGAGCCCGCCAGCGTGGCCTTCGCGGCCAAGGCCGATACCGACAAGAACTATGTCAAGCTCATGCAGCTACTGCTCAGCGAGGGCAACTACCCCGGCATCGCCACCCACGACGAAGCCATGATCGCCGCGACGCGCGAGTACGCCAGGGCGCAGGGCATCGCGCCCGATCGCTTCGAGTTCCAGATGCTCTACGGCATCCGGCGCGACCTGCAGGAGCAGCTGGTGCGCGAGGGCTACCGGCTGCGCGTGTACGTGCCCTACGGCGAGCAGTGGTACCCCTACATGATGCGGCGCATGGCCGAGCGCCCGGCCAACCTGCTGTTCGTGCTGCGCGGCGGGCTGCGCTAGCCAAGGAGCAACCCATGATCAAGGCGGTGATAATGCCGGGGCCAAACCAGCCGCTCGAGCTGCGCGAGTTCGGCGTGCCCGAGCTCGAGCCCGGCGCGGTGCTGCTGCAGACGCTTGGCAGCGAGGTGTGCGGCACCGACGTGCACCTGTGGCACGGCCAGCTCGCCGGCGTGCCCTACCCGATCATCCCCGGCCATGTGAGCGTCGGGCGCGTGGCGGCGATTGGCGGGGCCGCCGCCGATGTCGACGGCCGGCCGCTCGAGGTTGGCCAGGTGGTGACCTTTCTCGACGTCTACGGCTCGTGCGGGCGCTGCTGGTACTGCACCGTAGCGCACGCCACCACCCGCTGCCCGCAGCGCAAGGTCTACGGCATCACGCTCCCGGCCGAGGAAGGGCTGCTGGGCGGCTGGGGCGAGTACATCTACCTGCGCCCCGGCGTGCATATCGTGGCGCTGCCGCCCGAGCTGCCGTGGGAAACGTTTCTGGCGGCAGGGTGCGGCCTGCCAACCGCGCTGCACGCGGTGTCGCTGGCCGAGGTCGCGTTCGGCGACACGGTGCTGGTGCAGGGCAGCGGCCCGGTGGGGCTCAGCGCGGCGATCCTGGCGCAGCTGCGCGGCGCCG
>CALLYN010000616.1 GCA_937858455.1 uncultured Kouleothrix sp. | reverse complement strand
GCCGTGGCCGCGACCGGCCAAAAAGGAAGTTTTCGGGGGCGGCTTTGCCGCCCCCAAACCCCCACCGCGTAACTCGTGTCATAATAGAGCGCATGGCCTGCGCAGCGGCCGGTTTTCCGCACTACGTACCCACAGTAGCCGAGGATCGGTTGCTTTATGGAAGATGCGCGTAGATTGTCCATCCCGCAGTGTTTAAGGAGGAAGCATGCTTGCCCACCGCCGTCTGTGCCTGTTGATTGCAATGCTTGCCACTGCGGCCACACTGGCCGCGTGTGGTGGCTCACCCGCCGCCGAAGCCCCGACGGCCGCGCCCGAGCCTACCGCCAAGCCAACTTCGACGCCGCGCCCAACCCCCACGCCAAAGCCCACCGCCGCGCCCACTGCCGAGCCTACCGCCGCGCCCACCAGCGACGCGACGCTGAAGCTGAGCGATGTCGAGGTTGGCAAGCTCAAAACCTACTCGCATACCGGGAAACTGTTTACACTCGACGTGCCCGAAAACTGGACGCTGAAGGACACCAGCAAGCCTGGCGAGGCGATCGCCGTCTGGACCGACCCGGCCGAAAATGCGTTTATGCAGGTCGATATCTTCGAGAGCGCGCAGCAGCAGAAGCCCGCCGAGCTGGCTACGCTGCTGAAGAGCTACCTGGAAAAAACATTCGGCAAGCAGCTTGATTTTACACAGGAGGAGGCCAAGGAATCCGGCCCGAGCATGCTGATCGTATGGAGCTACACCGCCGAGGGCAGCAATAATGTCAAGGCCAAGCTGCTCGGCAATAGCTTCATCAAGCAGGTTGGCGATAAAGTCTCGCTGTTTACGCTCGTCGTGCCCGACGAGCAGTTCGACCGGCTGCAAGAGTCGTTGAACCAGATTCTCGCGAGCTACAAGGTCAACGACAAAATCTCGCTGAAAGCCAACGGCAGCAGCGCCACCGACGCGATTAGCATCGGCGACCTGAGCACCTATAGCTATAAAAATGGCCTGTTCTCAATCGACGTGCCGAAGGAGTGGGAGGCGACCGACAACAGCAAGCCCGGCGAGGCGATCGTGCTGTGGGGCGAGCCAAGCGGCCGCGCCACGATCGTCGTCGATATCTTCGAGCAGCCGAAAAAGCAATCGCAGGATGAGCTGACCGCGTTTCTGCGCGATTTCCTGACGAAAACGTTCGGCGCGGAGAGCGAGTTTGCGATCAACGATCCCAAACCGCAATCCGACGGCAGCGTGCTGCTGGTGTGGACGTATACCGACAGCAACCTGAAGATCACCGCGCTGGGCAACAGCTTCATCGAGCAGCGCGGCGATAAGCTCTCGATCCTGTCGACGGTGGTGCCCGACGACCAGTTCGATCAGCTGCTGCCCAAGACGAACGAGATCATTCAGAGCTACAAGATCGACGAGTCGGTCAAGCTGCCATAGCCGGGCGGCTAGGGGAGTTGCGCTGGAATACGGCAGTGCCGGGTGGGGTTGCCCCACCCGGTACTGAATTTACGCGGCGGGGCGCACGCGGCGGGGTGGTGGCGCGTCGCCAGCCTGGCCGGCCTCTGCGCCGAATGTGAGCGTTTTCCACACCAGCGCCAGCAGCTTGCGCGCCAGCGCAACATTGGCGCGCGCCGCGCCAAGGCGTTGTTCGAGCGGGGCGTAGCGCGCATGCCAGGTGGCATCCTGCCGGGCGGCGCGCGCGGCGATGTCGATCATGGTGGTGCGTAGCTCGCGGCGGCCGTCCGCGCCATCGCCGGGAGGCTGTGCGTCGCCGCCTGTGAGCCCAGCATAGCTGGCGAGCTGGGCGGCGCCGGGAAAGCGCTCGATCGCGCCGATCGCGCCCAGCAGCACCAGCGCGCTGAGCCGGTCGATCCCCGGTATCGCCAGCAGCCGGCCGACCGGCTCGTGCCAGCGCTCGCCCTCGCTCAGAGCCAGCAGGCGCTGCTCCAGCTCGCGCAGCAGCGTGGCGGCGCGGTTCAGGGCCGCCTCGTTGTCGACGACGATCTCTTCGATCTCAAGCTCGAGCACGCCAGGCACGATCTCCGCTGCGTCGCGCAGCAGATCGTGGCCGGCAATAACTGTCGGCCGTTCGTTGAAACCCTGCTCCTCAGCGGTCGCACCGAGGTAGTACCGCCCGTCGCCG
>CALLYN010000615.1 GCA_937858455.1 uncultured Kouleothrix sp. | reverse complement strand
CTGTGCGCCAGCACCACCGGCGGCTATGGCGTCGAGCGCGTGACGGTGCCAAGCCTCGAGGTGCCGCTGATGGCGATCGCCTGCCGCAACTGCGGCTACGTGATGCTGTTCAACGAGCAGGCGGTGCTCACGCCCACGAAGTAGCCGGCGCTCACCAGCGCGGCAGCGCCAGCTGCCAGCCCGGCTCGATCTTTTGCATCTCGGCCGCGTCGTCGCGGTAGTGTAGCCCACATGCCAGGTACTGCGCGTGCATGCGCGCCAGCTCGGCCTGGTCGATCGTCACCCCTAAACCCGGCCCGGCCGGTACGGCCAGCGCCCCCTCTTCAAAGCGCAGCTTGCCGCCGGCGATCAGCTCTTCGCTCTGCCAGGGGTAGTGCGTATCGCAGGCGTACGTCAGGTTTGGCACGGCCGCGGCCAGGTGCGCCATCGCCGCCAGCGAGATCCCCAGGTGCGAGTTTGAGTGCATCGACAGCCCCAGCCCCCAGGTGCGGCAGATCCGCGCCAGCTCGACCGAGGCGCGCAGCCCGCCCCAGAAGTGGTGGTCGCCCAGGATGATCTGCACGCTGCCAAGCCCGATCGCGTCAGGTAGGTCGGCGAAGCTTACGCAGCACATGTTCGTGGCCAGCGGCAGCCGCGTGTGGCTGGCCAGCTCGGCCATGGCCGCGCGGCCGGCCACCGGGTCCTCGTAGTATTCCAGCAGCCCATCGAGCTCGCGCGCGCAGCGTACGCTGGTCGCGAGCGACCACGCGGTGTTCGGGTCGATCCGCAGCGGCACGCCCGGCCCAAAGTTCTCGCGCAGCAGCCGGATGGTGGCGATCTCGTCGTCGGGCGGCAGCACGCCGGCCTTGAGCTTGAGCGACTGAAAGCCGAACTCGGCGACCATGGCGCGCGCCTGGCCGACCAGCGCGGCGGGCGAAAGCGCCTCGCGCTGGCGCATAGCCGGCCAGCCGGGCGCGTCGGCGGGCACGGCCGGGTCGTTCCTAAGGCCCCACTGCCCGCCGGCGCCGGCGTGCTTGTAGAACAGGTAGGCGCTGAACGGCACGCGCTCGCGCACCTGGCCGCCCAGCAGGTCGCACACCGGCCGGCCGGTCGCCTTGCCGATCATGTCGAGGCAGGCCACCTCGATCGCGCCGAAGGTGCGCGCCGGCGAGCTGAGCTTGCCCTCCCACGGCTTGGATGTGCCGTCGCCGCGCGCGCCGCCCCAGATCATCGCCTCCAGCTCGGCCAGCCGGAACGGGTCGCGGCCGGCGAGCAGATCGCCCAGCGCCAGCAGCTCGTCCACCACCGCCGCGCCGCCGTGCGTCTCGCTCACGCCGCTGATGCCGTCGTCGCTCACCAGCTCGACGATTGTGCGCAGCGCGTAGGGCGCGTGCAGCCCGAACGCCGAGCGCAGCGGCGGGTCGGCGAAGGCGATCGGGGTTATTTTGTATTCCACTATCTTCATTTGGTGTCCTGCTTCGCGGCGCAGCCACCGCCGCATACCTCGGGGCGCGCGGGCACG
>CALLYN010000614.1 GCA_937858455.1 uncultured Kouleothrix sp. | reverse complement strand
CGCCGCCGCGACCCGCCTGGCCGCGCGCGGCGGCATGCTCAAGCGGCTGCCCCCACCACTGGACGCCTGGACGCGCGCGCGCGACTTTCCCGCCTTCGCGCCGCGATCATTCGCCGAGCTGTGGGAGGCGCAGCAGCATACCTCCAATGATGGAGAATGAGGTCAACCGTGGATGTAGGAATTATAACCATTATCGCGCAGCTGATTTTTCTTGAGTGCATTCTCTCGATCGATAATGCCGCCGTGATTGGCGCTATGGTTACAAAGCTGCCTAACGATAAGCGGACGCCGTGGCCGGCGATGTTGCAGCCGATCCTCGGCCGTTTCGATAAGCTACTTGGCTCGCAGCGCGAGTCGGCGCTGAAAGTCGGCCTGTTCGGCGCCTATGCCGGCCGGATCGTCATGCTAGCGCTGGCGAGCATTATTATTAAGAACCCGTGGATGCAGATCCTCGGCGCGCTGTACCTGATCTACCTGGCGCTGAAGCACTTTGTCGAGCGCTTCCAGCACCACCAGCAGCAGCGCCGCGCCGACGATACCAGCGAGCGCCCGGCCAAGCCACAGAGCTTCTGGCAGGTGGTGCTGACGATCGAGCTGGCCGACCTGGCGTTTAGCCTCGACAACGTCGTCGCCGCTGTGTCGCTCTCGGAGCGGCTGTGGGTGGTGGTGGCCGGCGTGGCGATCGGCATTGTGGTGATCCGCTTCGCCGCCACGCTGTTCACGCGGCTGATCGCCTGGGAGCCGGCGCTCGAGCACGCAGCCTACCTGCTGCTGGTGGCGATCGGCGGCGAGCTGATCCTCGAGCACTGGCTGCATGTCGAGCTGAACGACCTGCTGAAGTTCGCGATCTCGCTGGCCGTGCTGGCGCTCACCGTGATTGTCGCGCGGGTGTACGGCTGGGTGAGCGCGAACCGCGCCCATGAGGTGAAGAGCGATGTCCGATAGCCGCGCGCGCGTGCTGGCGCGCGTTCGCGCCGGCCTGGCCGCAAACGGGCCATGGCTGGCGGCCCAGGCTGCCGACGCCGGCCAGGCGCCGCCGTTCGTGCACCCACCGCACGACGATATCGCCGCACAGTTTGTGGCCGAGCTGACGCGCCTGGCCGGCCAGGCGCACCACCGTGCCAAGCCCGATCCGCTGCACGACAAAGGCGGCACAAAGAAGGACGCGCCGAAGCTGTTCAAGGCGAGCGAGTTCAGCTACGAGCGGGAAAACAACCGCTGCATCTGCCCGGCAGGCAAGGCGCTGTACAGCAGCGGCAGCGAGGTCCAGATCAAGGGGATCACCTTCCACAAGTTCAAGGGGGCGATCCGGGACTGCGAGCCGTGCGGGCTGCGCGAGCAGTGCCTGAGGAAACCGCAGACGACGAGGATCCGGCAGGTGGCGATCAATCTGCATCGGGCCAAGCCGCAGACAGCGGTGGAGCTGATGCGTCGGGCGATCGATTCGCCCCGAGGACGAGAACTCTACAGCCGGCGGATCGGCACGGTCGAGCCGGTGTTC
>CALLYN010000613.1 GCA_937858455.1 uncultured Kouleothrix sp. | reverse complement strand
GCTGCCCACGCGCCTGTACGACCGCGCCGAGCCAGGCGAGGGCGGCGCGCCGGCGCGCGGGATCGGCGCGCACACCAGCGCCTCGACCTACGCGCGCAAGCTTGGCGCCTACCTGCACGAGCGCCTGATTCTGCCGGTGGTCGATGGCCTTGCGCGCGACGGGCTGCCGTTCTGGGGCATCATCGGCGTCGATTGCATTGTCACCGAGCAGGGGCCGCGGCTCACCGCGCTGCGCGCCGGCATGCACGAGGGCGAGGCCCAGGTGGTGCTGCCGCGCCTCGAAGACGATCTGCTGCCGTGGGTGCAGGCCATGATCGCGCAGCGCCTGCACGAGCGGCCAGCGCCGGAGTGGTCGCCGCTGGCCACGGTCGGGCTCGGGCTGTTCGCGCGCGGCTACCCGCACCACTTTGCGGTCGGCGGGCCGATCGACGGGCTCGAAACGCTCGACGAAGGCGTGCGCGCGTTTCACAGCGCCACCGAGAGCAGCGCCGGGCTGCGCTACACGCCGCAGCGCCAGCGCTCGGCGGGCAGCCTGTTCGGCGGGCTATCTGCCGGGCTGCCTTTTTTTGGCGCGGGCCAGCCCGGCGGCGCGCTGCGCAGCAGCGGCGGGCTGGTGCTGACGCTGGTGGCCAGCGGCGCCACGCTCGCGGGAACACGTGGCGTGGCGCTTGTGAATGCCGACCGGGTGGCGTTCGAGGGCCGCAGCTACCGCGGCGACATCGGGGCAAAAGAGTTCGGCTGACATCAGAATCGTACGAGGGTGCTCGCGCAGCGCGAGCACCCTCGTACAGGCCACTCAGGCCGAGCAGGGCGCTAGGGCTTCAGCACCTTGAAGTAGATCACCGAGGCATAGTCGCTGGTCGAGCTCTTGAACACCCAGAACCACAGGCCGGGGTCAAGATCCTTGGTATCAAACGGCAGCCCCTCGACGGCGCCATTCGGCCCGACATTGTAGGTGTGCACCGTGCCGAGAACGGCGCCGTTCGGCGCAGTGAGCCAGAAGCCGATCTGCTCGTTCGGCTGGAAGCCGTAGATGTCCATTGCGATCACCTCGCCCTGCTTCACGCACTTGCCGGGGCGGATGCGCGCGTTTTTCGGCTCGGGCACGTCGGCGCAGGGGTTGGGCGCTGGCGTGGGGGCCGGCGCCGCAGTGTTGGCGCGGATCTCGTTGCCTAGCAAGCCCAGCAGCACGGTGTAGGGCGGCTGGTTCTCGGGGTGCAGCTCGAAGCGCGCGCGCTCGAACCACTGCGCGGTGTACTGCTTGCCGTCGCCGAGCGTCTCGACCTGCGGGTCGCTCAGCGGCAGGCCGAACAGCGCCAGATTCTCGGCCTCGCTCTTGCCTTTCTTGCCGTCGAACTCCAGGCCGCTGGCGCGCCAGGCCTTCAGGATGTCGCCGCAGACATTGTGGCCGGTCTCGGCGAAAAAGCGGCATCCGGGCTGTGCGCTGGTCTTGGGGAAGGTAAAGGGATCGCGGCCCTGCTGCGCCAGCCGGTCGGCGCCAAGCCGCCCAAGCAGCACGTCGTAGGGGCGCGCATTCTCGGGGTGCAGCTCGAGCCGGTTGCGCTCGAACCACTGCACCTGGAGCTGGCGGTTCTCGATCGTTTCGAGCTGCTGCGGGCCAACCGGGAAACCGAACACCGGCAGGCCGCCGTTTTGCTCCCAGAACTCGCGGATGCGCCCTTCGATGCAAAAGCCCGTTTCGGCAAAGCAGCGCTGGCTCGTCTGCGCCTGGGCGCGGCCCTGCGGAGCAATCGCCAGGATCACCGCAGCGCCAAACAACAGCACCGCCCAACGAGATAACCGGGATCGGTTCATTTCTCACTCCTGTGCTTTAACGAAAGAAAGACGTGTGATACGAAATTCGCTTGATTACTTACACTTTGGTGGGGGTTTGGGGGCGGCTTCCCGCCCCCAAATTTCTTATTGTGTTGCACGACGTGGCTTCGCCACGTCGTGCAACACTATCTATACGTGATCAAGCGAACAGCGTATGAGATAGCTGCGTAGGGCAGGCCCAGCGCCGGGGTAGGCCTGTATAAGCCTGCCTGCTTCGCGCCTCCTTTGCTGCATATGCCACGCAGCATATCATTCGCTTATTGAACGTAGCTCGACTGTTTTTTAGGATGCCGTCCGCAAAGACCTAACCATACTGCTTAGTTTTAGCTAGCGCCGCCAGCCGCGCGCCGTGGCCAGCTCGTTTGCGAGCAGCCCGAGCAGCACGCCTTGGTCGCCATGGCTTTCGAAGCGCGCGCGCTCGAACCACTGCACGATATGCGGCTGGCCATCGCTGAGCGTTTCGACCTGCGGCTCGGAGAGCGCGGCGCCGAACAGCGCCAGGCTTTCGGCGTAGGTTTTGCCGCGCCGGCCGTCGAGCTCGAGGCCGTTGGCGCGCCAGTAGCTCAGGAACGGCTCGCACAGGCTGTGGCCGGTGGCCGCGAAGAACAGGCAGCCGGGGCCGGCGGTGCCTTTGGGGAAGTCGAACCAGCTGCGGCCGCTCTGGCGCAGGATGGTATCGCCCAGGCGGCTCAGCAGCACATGGTAGGGTGGGGGGTTCTCGGGGTGCAGCTCGAGGCGGTGGCGCTCGAAGTACTGCACGGTGTAGTCGCGCCCATCCTCACCCCGCTCGGCAAACTCCTCGCTGGTGGGGTAACCAAAGATCGGCAGGCCGCCGTGCTTTTGCCAGTAGGCCAGAAACGTGCCGCGCAGCGTGTGGCCAGTGGCCGCGAAATAGGCCGCGCCGTCGGCGGGGGCCGGCACCGGCGCGAAAAACTGCGCCGCGTCGGGCCCGACGCTGAAGTTAAGCGTCGCCACGCTGAGCGGCGTGCCGCTGACCCAGGCTTGCTGCGCGGTGCTGGCAAGGCTCGGCCCGCTCACCGTCACCGTATAGGCGCCGGCCGGCAAGTTTTCAAAACGATACGCGCCGGTGGCGTCGGGCTGAATTTGCTGGCCATTGCTGAGCGATACCGTCACCTGGCCAGGCGCGGCGCCGGCCACCACGCCCTGGATACGCGCGCGGCTGAGGATGTTCGGGTCGGCGGCGAGCTGCACCGTGCGCAGCAGGTTCAGGCGGCCGTAGCCATACTCCGGGTCCTTGCCGGGCGCGCCCTGGTCGTCGGCGGCGGCCTCGAGGATCTCGGCCAGCTGGTCGGCGCTCAGGTCGGGGCGCAGCGTCAGCGCCAGCGCGGCGGCGCCGGCCACGTGCGGGCACGAGGCCGAGGTGCCATTTTCCACGCCGTAGCTATCGCCCTCGCTCCGGCTCCAGATCGTACTCCACAGCCCCACGCCCGGCGCGGCGATATCGACAAAGCTGCCGGTGGTCGAGAAGCCGGTGACGCCGTCGTTGCTGTTGGTGGCCGAGACGGCCAGCACCGAAGGGTAGGCGGCCGGGTAGTTCGGCAGATTGCCCTCGGCCTGGCCGTTGCCCGACGCAGCGATGATCAGCACGTTGCGATCGTGGGCGTACTGCACGGCGTCGCGCATCACCTGGGTATCTTCAGGGCCGCCCAGGCTCATGCTAATGATGCGCGCGCCCTGATCGACGGCCCAGCGGATGCCCTGGGCGATGGTGGCGTCGTCGCCCTGGCCGCGGCTGCCCAGCACTTTCACCGGCAGGATGCGGCAGCCCCAGCAGATCCCGGCGATGCCGATGCCATTGTTGGTGTTGGCGGCGGCGACCCCGGCGGTATAGGTGCCGTGGCCCTCGTCGTCGCTGGGGTCGCTGTCGTTGTTGAAGAAATCGTAGCCGGGCAGCAGCTTGCCGGCCAGGTCGGGGTGGCTCGGCGACACGCCGGTGTCGAGCAGGGCGATCGTCACAGCGCCGCCGGTGGTGATATCCCAGGCCTCGTAGGCGTGAATATCGCGCAGCGCCCACTGCTGCGTGATCACCGGGTCGTCGGGGGTGCGCATGGCCGTGCGCAGGTGGTTTGGCTCAGCGTAGGCCACATCGGGCTGGGCCGCGAGCGCGGCAGCCAGCTGGCCAATGTCGGCGCCGAGGCCTACGCGCAGGCGGTAGGTGTGGCTGCCTGCGCCCAGTTCGCGCGCGCCGCCGGCGCCACTCGAGCGCAGCAGCGCGTTCAGCAAGCTCGCGTGCGG
>CALLYN010000612.1 GCA_937858455.1 uncultured Kouleothrix sp. | reverse complement strand
GCAGCAGCTGCACCAGCGTCGAGGTGCGGATGAGCTGCACGCCGGTGGTGTGCTGGGTCCAGCCCACGGCGTAGCAGATCGCGCTGGTTTTGTCGGGGCCGCTGTTAGCCAGCAGCGTCTCGGCCACCTGCACAAACACGTCGCGCGGCGTGCCGCACACCTGCTCGACCAGCTCGGGCGTGTAGCGGGCGTAGTGCCGCTTCATGATCTGGAAGACCGTGTTCGGGTCCTGCAGCGTGCGGTCTTGCAGCGGCGGCGGGCCTACCAGCTTGCCGACGCGCGCGGCGAAGCTCTGGGCGTCGTCGCCGGGCTGGTTTGGCTGGGTGCTGGGCGTGCCGGGCTGGCCGGTCGGCGGGCCCTGGCCCTGCTGGCCACCCGCTGTCGGGTTGTTCGTCGGCTGGCCGCCGGGCTGCTGCTGCGCGCCGGTGCCGTTTTGCTGGCTGCCCTGGCCGGGCGGCGTGTTCGAGGGCAGTCCCTGGCCCTGGCTCTGCTGCGACTGGCCGTCGCGGCCGGGGTTTGGGAGCGACTCGCTCTGGTAGGCCCAGCTGGCGGTGTTGTAGCGCTTGGCCTGCGCGTCCCAGCCGCTGAACAGGCCCTCGAGATCTTCGGGGCCACGGTAGTCGGGGTTGATCAGCGTCGGCGCGTTGGTATAGCTGGCGACATACTGCTTGAAGAACGGCTCCTCGTTCCAGCGCCTGCTGTTGATAATATAGTTCACCAGCGCGCCTAGGAACACAATGTCGGTGCCGGCGCGCACCGGCGCGTAGGTGTTCGCCATCGCGCTCGTGCGCGTGAAGCGCGGGTCGACGTGGATGAGCTTGGCGCCCTTCGCCTTGGCCTTCATGGGCCAGCGGAAGGCCACGGGATGGCACTCGGCCATGTTCGAGCCCATGATCATGATCGCGTCGGAGTGCTGCAGATCCATCGAGAAGGTAGTGGCGCCGCCACGACCCAGCGAAGTGCCCAGACCGGGCACGGTGGAGCTGTGTCAGATGCGCGCCTGGTTCTCGATCGCCACCACGCCCAGGCCGCGCAGCAGCTTGAGCTGCGCGTAGTTCCACTCGTTGTCCATGGTCGCGCCGCCCAGCGAGAAGATGCCGAGCGTGTGGTTGGCCTTTTTCTGCACGTCGTTGCCGTCGGCGTCTTTGGCCGTAACCGTCTCGACGAACGTGGCGTCGCGGGTCTGCTTCACGCGCTCGGCGATCATGTCCATGGCCTTGCCCAGCTCGATCGGCTCCCACTCGGCGGCGCCGGGGCGGCGGTACAGCGCGCGCTTGCTGCGCAGCGGGTTCACCGCCAGCTGGAAGCTGGCCGCGCCCTTGGGGCAGAGCGTGCCGCGGTTGATCGGGCTGTCGGGGTTGCCCTCGATATTGATCACCTGGCCATCTTTGAGGCTGATCAGCGTGCCGCAGCCGACGGCGCAGTAGGGGCAGACGCTCGGCACCTCTTTGGCGCCGGCTATTTTCAGGCTTTGGGCGTGGCTGGCGATCGGGCGCAGGCTCATGCCGAGCGCCAGGGCGCCGCCCAGGCCGGCGCCAGCTTTCAAGAACTGCCGGCGGCTGATCGCGCTGTGCTGCTGATCCATCGGGTTCTCCTTGCTGGCGCGATCTGGCAGGCCATAGCCGCGCGCCGGTGTGAGCTATGGCACAGCAAGAAGCATACCTGTAGGCTGGCGCGGCGGGTGTGGCACAGGCCGTGCTATGCTCAGGGCTGGTGCACGTGTATCGACCAGCCCGCTGGCCTGCTCCTGAGCAGAGGCGGGAATCTTCAGTGTGCGTTTTTCCGCGCGGAGCGTGGAAAAACGCACACGAAAAACAGGACAGTCCCGCTCTGCCGAAGGCAGGGCACGCCGACTGCGTACGTCCTAAAAGTTTACTCAATAGACACGAGTTACATGGTAGGGGTTCGGGGGGCGGCAAAGCCACCCCCGAAAACTTCCTTTTTGGCCGGTCGCGGCCACCGCCGTGGCCGCGACCGGCCAAAAAGAGATGATTTTGGAGGGCTTGCGCCCTCCAAGCCTCCCACGCGGGAGGACACCGCCTAACTCGTGTCAATAGAAAGGGCGAAACATGTACGAGGAATGGCTAACGCTCGAAGATGCCGCACGCATGCTGCAGATCGAGGCCGCCACGGTGCGCGCGTGGCTTGGCGAGGGGCTGGCGCACGTTGAGGATCCTGACGGCGGCGTACGCATCCAGCGGCGCGACCTCGACGCGTTTCTGGCGCAATTGGGGCAGGGCGCGGCGCGCGACGCCGCCAGCGAGACCTAGCCTACGTCATCTCGCGGCCCATGTCGCGCACGTCGTAGCCGCCGAGCGCGGTGACGGCGGTGCGGTACGCGGGGCTGGCCAGCGCCTGCCGCAGTGGCGCGAGCAGATCGCCCTCCCAGAACCGGCGCGGGATGGCCAGGTCGTAGCGCTCCTGGAACAGTGGCACGAACGCCAGGCCAAGCGCCTGTGCCGCCGCGCGGATGCCCAGGCCGGCATCGGCCGCGCCGCCGAGCACGGCGGCGGCCACGGCCATATGCGTAAACTCCTCGTGGCCGTAGCCCGCAATCGCGGCCGGGTCGATCGCCGCGCGGCGCAGGTGGTAATCGAGCAGCACGCGCGTGCCCGAGCCCTTCTGGCGGTTCACAAAGCGCACGCCGGGGCGCGCCAGGTCGGCCAGCGCCGCCAGGCCGCGCGGGTTGCCGGGCGGCAGCACGAAACCCTGGTCGCGGTAGGCCAGGTTCACCAGCACGATCTCTTCATCGGGCAGCAGGCGGGCCACAAAGGCGCGGTTATACTCGCCGCTGGCTTCGTCGAGCAGGTGCGTGCCGGCGAGGTGCGCGTCGCCGCGCCGCAGCGCCGTAAGGCCGCCGAGGCTGCCGACATTGGCCGAGGTGAGGCGCACTGCCGGGGCGAAGCGGCGGATGTGGCCGGCGAGCAGGTCGAGCGCGAGGTCGTGGCTGCCGATCGCCACGATCGTATGCTCGATCTCGTCGAGCGGGCGCAGCAGCTCGGCGCGCACCTCGGCGCCGGCGTGGATGCCCTCGGAGAAGCGCGGCACCAGCACGATGCCGTCGGCGCGCACCAGCGACATGACCACGCCGGCGCCGCGCGTCAGCGGCGTGGCAATCAGCCGATCGCCGACGCGCCCGAGCGCCACGCGCACGAACTCGTCTTCGCCGATCGGCGAGAGCAGCTTGCGGCTGAACACCGCCGTCGCCGCCGGGCGAGGTGGCGGAAGCTGGCCCTGCAGGCGGTAGATCAGCGGCTGCAGAAACAGCTCGGCGGTGAGCGCGGCCGACACCGGGTAGCCCGGCAGGCCCAGCAGCGGCCGGCCGCGCGCCGCGCCCAGGATGGCCGGGTGGCCGGGGCGAATCGCCACGCCGTGCACCGCCACCTCGCCCAGCTCGGCCACCACCACAGCGGTGTAGTCCTCGGAGCCGGCCGAGGAGCCGGCATTCACCACGACGATATCGTGATCGGCCAGCGCGCGCTCGACCGCCGCGCGCAGCAGCTCGCGCCTGTCGGGCACGGGCGCCAGGCGCGTGGGCACGCCGCCCCACTCGGCCACCTGCCCGGCGAGGATCAGCGAGTTGAACTCGATGATCTCACCGGGCTTCAGGCTAGGATGAAGAACCAAGGACGAAGGATAAAGGTCGCTCGTATCAGGGTCGAGCACGTCACTGTTCAGCCCACCGCTACTATCCATCACAATCGTGCTTTCGCCTTTCGTCCTTGGTCTTTCGTTGGGTCGGTCGTCGGTGGTGGGGAGAGAGACCAGCTCGGTGCCGGTCGGGATGATCGCCACGCGCGGGCGGCGGCGCACCTCGACATCGGCGTGCCCTGCGGCGGCGATCGCGCCCAGGTCGTAGGGGCGCAGCAGGTGGTTCTCGGGCAGCACCAGCTCGGTGGCGACGATATCTTCGCCAAGCGGGCGGACGTGCTGCCAGGGCGCCACGGCGGCCATGATCGCGATCTCATCGCCCAGCTCGTGCACGTGCTCGGCCATCACCACCGCGTCGCTGCCGGGCGGCAGCGGGTCGCCGGTGTCGACCCAGGTGGCCTGTGCGCCGAGCCGCAGCCGCAGCGGGCTGGCCTCGCTGGC
>CALLYN010000611.1 GCA_937858455.1 uncultured Kouleothrix sp. | reverse complement strand
CGGCCGCAAGCGCGCCGGCGGCCACCGCGCTCGCCAGCGCGATCCGCCTGCCGCCAACCCGCCGTACATACGGCCAGGCCATCCGCGCGCCGCTGAGCACCGGCCGCGCGAACATCATCGCCGTCCAGAGGTGCTGCTCAAGGCTGTTGGCGACCATTGGGCCGGCGCCGAGCGGCCCGACGCTGCCTGGCTGCTCCCATATCGCCGCCGCGTAGGGGTCAGCCAGCTCACTTGGCGGCAACCCAAATGCTGCTGGCGCACCCGGCTGCTGGCCGCCCCAAGGCGCAAAGCGACGCAGCGCCTGGCCCCAGCGGCTCAGCCGTGTCTCGGGCGGTGCGATCGGCTCGGTCTCGTCGCGGTGCAGCGCACCAACCGTCAGCCATTGGGCGATCATCTGCAGCAGGGCTGGCTCCGCGATCCGCTGGCGAACCATCCCGAGCAAAATACGCTGATCGATCGTGTCGAAGTAGCTGGCGATATCAGCATCGACTACCCAGGTCAGGCCTTGCTGGGCGTAGCGCTCGACCCGCGCCACTGCCTCGGGCACGCCGACCAGCGGCCGGCAGCCGTACGAGCAGTCGAGAAACAGCGGGTCGAACAATGGCTCGACCACCTGCTGTACCGCGCGCTGGGCCACGCGGTCGCGCACCGACAGGATGGCGATTGCACGCGCCCCGCCACTGGCCTTGGGGATCTGCACGTGGCGCGGCGGCAGCGGGCGGTACGCGCCGCTACGCAGCTCCTCGGCCAGGGTCGTCATCTGGCGGGTCCAATCGGCCTCGAAGTCACGCAGCGTCACGGCATCAGGCCCAGCGCTGCGTCCGCGCCGCGCTACCTGAATATTGCTGCGCACGCGCCGCCAGGCCAGTGTGAGATTCTCGACACTACAGATCTGCTCGATCAGCGGCGGGCCGCTGTAGCGGGGAAAGAGTGGCATAGCTCCTCCTTAGAGGTATGAGTTCGTGTCGATCTTTTGTTCGTGACGCAAAACTCACACCTGATCACGTTGATCCGGCTAGTACTCGGTGAGCTTCCGCGCGATCATCCGCCGGCCGGCCAGCGCCTCCCAGGCCAGCGCGTCGGCCAGCTGGTTCAGCTCGCGCGGAATGGCCACAAACGTCAGTTGCGCGAACTGGCCGGCTAGCGCCATGGCACGTGCGTGCAGCGGCGCTCCAGCCGCTGCACGCACGGCGCTGCGCCCGGCGATCTGCTCGACCGCGATTCGGCTGTCGGTCAGGCAGATCACCGGCCGGCCGGGGAAGCGCTGGAGCATCAGCTCCAGCCCGGCGATCAGCGCCTGGTACTCGGCCTCGTTGTTGGTGTGCGCGGGCGCGCACAGGCCGCGCCAGGTCAGCACATTCCCTGCAGCGTCGCGCACTACCACCCCAATGCCAGCAACCCCGCGCGGCTGTGCGCCGGGCGTGCCGTCAACCTGCACCAGCAGCACCGCGCCCGGCCCGACTAGGCCTGGTTCGCGAGCAGGATGGCGATCAGCACCAGCGTGAGCGCCACGAGCAGACAGGCCAGCGCGACGCAGCCGCGTAGAAGCCGGGCCGGGCGCGGGCGCGGTAGCCGTACCCGCGATGGGCGGAATAGCAGCGCCGCCAGCGCGGTCAATGCCGCCAGCGCCGCCATGCCGATCAGGCACCACATGGCCAGCAAGCTTTCCTTCACGATGGTCTCCTTTCGATACGATGCCGGCAGCCGACTGCGCCAGCCGTGCTAGCCAGGCCCACAACACACCAGGTCGTCGCACCATCACGTTTATCCTTTCCAGGCCGGCGGCCTTGGCCGGTCGATCGCAGCCGGCGGCGCGCCATCGCCACGGTAGCGCAGCAGCACTACGCCGCCGGCCAGCGGATAGCGCTGGTCGGGCTGCAGCACGATCGGCGCCTGATTTGGAAGCGCGGTGCTGACCCGTAGCAGCGCCCCCACCGCCGAAAGCTGAATGCTTGCGATCGTGGCTTCGGCTGCCAGCGCCGTGGCAGGCGCAGCGCGCAACGGGCGGCGAGCGATCAGAGTTGTTTCTTCGGTTACGGCGATCGTGCGCGCCTCGCGCGTCTCCTGGTCGAACAGCTCGATGATTGCGCGGGCGCGCTGTCGCGACACGGCGGGAGACCGGCGCAGCAACCAGATGAGCCCGATCAGCCCGGCAAGAAACCCTGCCGCAAGGCCGATTGCTGTCCAGCGCGCCGGCCGTGGCCCGAGTGGCGTGTCCGGCACCGGTGTGGCTAAGGTCGCGAGCGGCGGCGCAGTCGGCTGGATTGGCGCAGGTTGTGTAGGCGCTACCAACGGTGCTGGGCTGGGCGTCGCCGCTGCTTCAGCCGTGGGCGCTGGCGGGTCGGGCACCAGATAATAGGCACGCGTGCCATAGGTATCGGGGTACACATCCTCCAGCACGATGGTCGCTGAGTAGCTCGCGGCTGCCAGCGGCAGCATGATCGTTTGCGCGCCGATGCACTCGATCGCCAGACGGTCGGCGCTCACAAATCGATGCGACCAGCGCCACAGCTCGTGCGCACCGCGCGCCACCACAATAGTTGCCTGGTCGTCGGTGCAAAGATCGCCGCGCCCATCCGGCGTTGACGCCAGATGCAGCACCCCACCAGGCAAGGCTACCAGCTGGGTGCGCGCGAAGAAGACACCGTGCGCGCGGCTTTGGCGCGGCGCCTCGGGCATCGCCGGCGCCAGCTCAACCGCTGCCGGCGCTGGCTGTGCGCTCGCGCCGCCGAGCTGGCTGAGCAGCGCCACAAGCAACAAGCTACAGCCGAGCCAGCGACATACGCGCAACCGCTGCTGTGCGGCCAATCGCCCCCACCGATCGTTCATCGCACCCTCCTGATTGGGCCAGGCTGCTGCCTGGACTGTGGTCGCTTCGCCTGCGGCCTGCGCCTGGTACGCTGCCATACCAGGCGCAGGCGGGTACCCGGCACGCGCACGCTGATGCTGATGCCGCGCCGGCTGAGCGTCAGGCGCGGCAGCCAGCGATACACGCGCAGCCAGCTCATGGGCGTACCTCTACCTCCGGCCCATGCAGCGGCCCGTGGCCGTTCGTTTTCGGCTCAGCCTCGTCCTCAGGCACCCATCCCTGAGCCAGCTCCTCAAGCACAAACAGGTTCCGCTGGCGCAGCGCAGCGCGGAACGCCTCGTCGTCATCGCGCAGCAACGCCAGGTCATCTTTGGCAACGCCCAGCTGCACCTGCACAAAACCGAGGCATAGCGTTTCGCCACCGTAGGCTGCGCCGCCTAACCCTTCAAGGCTATACAGTGGGCTGCCGTCCGGCGTAATCTGGAGCGTTTCGCTGCGCGGGCGGGCGCCGCGTGCAAGCTGCCAGGTTGGCTGCTGGGCGATATCGAGCAGCGCCTGGCCAATCGGCACCAGCGGATCAGGCGCCTCTAGATCGCCGTTCTGCGCCTCAAGCGCGATCAGGTTGGCGATTGTCAGCGGCGCCAATGCCTGAGTCGCGGCCGCATCGGCAAGCGCTCGGGCCACATCGGCCAAGGCTGCGCCATCGGCTGCAGCCATCCGGCCGAGCAGCTCGGCCAGCAGCTCGGCCGGGTCGGCGCGAGCGAGCAGCGCTTCCACCGCAGCAGCCGGCGTGACGCGCAGTGTCCAGGGATCGTAGGCCGTCGCCGCCTGGCGCGCCTGTTCATACGCGCGCTGCAGCGCCGCGCGCGCGATACGTGTCTCGGCGAGCCGCTCGTCGAGCTGGGCGAGCAAGGTGCGAAGCCGCTCGATCTGGTGAGTGAAGATGCCAATCGCAGCGATCAGGCTCGCGCGCTGGGTCGCCAGTACCTCGCGCTGATTCCAGAGTGCAATCGCATCGGGCAGCGACAGCCGATCCTCCCCGCCGAACACCCACTGCCAGAGCGTGGCGCCCAGCCCCTGCCCCGGCTCACGCTGGCGCCCTTGCCAGGCGTGGAGCCGCTCCTGCAGCCGCCGGTACGCATCGTCGGCCTGTGCCAGCTGCGCGGCCAACTGCTCGTAGCGGTCACGGATTGTGTCGCGGAGATCCTGGATGAACGATCGCGGCGCCTGACGCACGCTGGCGAGCGCCCGCTCGATCTGCTGCTCGGCCTGAGCATCGATACGCTGGCGGTTCGCAGCGATCAAGGCTTCGGCCCCGGCCAGCGGCTCAGGCCGGATCAGCAGCGCGAACTGCTCGGCCAGATCGCGCTCGGGGCTGAGCTGGAACGGCTCAAACGCGTGCCCGGCCGCGTCCTGCGCGAGCGCCTCAGGCAGCGTCAACGTCAGCCCGAACGCGTCGAGCAGCGCGCCGGCCTGGTAGATCGCCGGCTCAGCTGCCGACGCCGGACGATTAAGGAGAGACAGCATAGCAATGCTCCTTTCTACGCCGCAAATTGGGCTAGAAACTGATCCAGCGTGCGCACAGCCAGCCCGGCCGCCAGCGCGGCATGTAGCTGCGCGCGATCGGCCCGCAGCGCCGCGCCGCGCACGGTATGCAGGTAGCGCAGCCGGCCGTCGAGCCGCACCACGCCGTCGTCGTTTGCAGTATGGCTGGCGATCGTCGGCCAGATCGTGCCACGCAGCAGCAGGTACAAGCTGAGCGCCGATTGGTCGAGAAACTGCTCCATCTCGGCCTCGGTGACGCTGGCCGCGCTGCCGGGCAGGCGCGGGTCGTCGATCAGAAACACCCGATCGTAGGGTGGCCGCTGCATCGCGATCTCGAGATCGGGCGCGTAGTGGCGGCGCAGACCGTGCCGGCTCATATGCTCGATCGTCTCGATCAGCGCGCGGAAGTTATGGCGCACATACGGTGTCAGGCCGGTAAAAGCACGAGGGCCGAGCAGCACGCCCCAAACCTCGTACGTCCGGATGCCTTGCTCGGCCAGCGTGTGATGCAGCAACGGCGGAACAAGCTGGTGCCCAGCATTGCCCATTGCGCCGCACGACCCACCGATCACAATCACGCGCTTCTCGCGCGCGGGTGCGGCGCGCTGCCCCTGCTCGGCCAGGATGCGCTGGATGGCACTTTGGCCGGGTGCCGGCGGCACAACGCCGTGGAGCTGGCGCGTGACCCCGCGCAGCCAGACGTGCACCCGATCGGTATTCAGGTCGATATCCAGGCCCGAGATCCCCGGCAAACCGTGGCCGCCCGACCCAGCGCGCGGGTAAGTCTCGAACACCGAGATGCCGCGCAGCACAGCTGCGTAGCGCCGCGCCAGCACCGGCTCGTCGAGCAAGCGCTCGCGCGGGTTATCGGCGTCGAGCACCAGCCGCTCGACGAGGGTAAGCGGCTCGGGCGCACCGGGCAGCGCGAGCGGGCGCGGCGGCAGCCGGTCGTTGTTCAGACCGCTCGTGTTCAGCCAGGTGCCATCGAGATAGGCCAGGGCCTGAAGCCGTAGCGCCACGGCCTCGCCCGAGTTGCCGATGCCGATCACCGCGACATCAAGGTCGGCCGGCGGGCGTGCAAGCTCGCCGCGTGGCGCGGATGGCCGTGCGGCTTGGCCTGCGCGCTGGAGCTGTTGGCTGTTCAGATGCATTGCGTTCCTCCTGGTGCATACGCTGCTCGGTAATCACACGGCACCATCGCCGCTCAGTGTTTGTATACTAGCAACCTGCTCACAGATCGCTCCACGACAAATCAAAGATCTTTCTATTAAAATAAGAAACAGCGGGTAGTATTCCCGCTGTTTCAAGATCGTATAAGATTATTGGCTTGTTTTAATTATCGTGACAGCGCTCGTAGTAGCGTGCTAAGGCCTCATAATGGCGAGCGCGAGCTTCATGGCTGCCGCGTCGAGCGATATCAGCGGCAAACTGATACGCGGTAGGATTTTCCGGATCGAACCGAAGAGCCCGCACGGCTGCCCGCAATGCCGGTGCGCACAAGTGCGGATCATTTGTCGCGATCCGCGCCCAGGCCAACGTCTGAAGCGCCTCTTTCTGGCGAAGCTGCCAGAACGCGACTTCATCATCGATCGAATACTCTGGCACCGAATCATAGTCTGGCAAAAAACGCCCGCCACAGAGCGGTTCGATCTGCTCAAGGACGGCAAGCCGGCCGGCAAGATCGCCCGATGCTTCAAGCTGCGCTGCTCGCTTGAGCAGCTCTTCGAGGCGATCGCCATCGGTATACCAGCTCGTGTGACGCATCAGAATCACGTTGAGGCTACGCAAGTCGAACGCGGGCTTCATGCCCCACCGGCACAGCATTGTCTTGATACCTGAGACGATATTACGCGTTTCGGTCAGCTCGATCAATACCTCACGGCCAACCAGCTGGTCACGCTTCGCAAGCAGATGTGAGAGTCCACGCTGAAGCTTACGCGCGCCAACGCCGGCGCCCTGCCAGTTCAGCTGCACTGCATCCCTGGTCGCCTCATATGCGCCAAGCGTGCGGATGTAAACGGCCTGGAGTGTTGGCGGAAACATCACTGTCGATTCGCAGCCAATGCTCATCGTGTCCTCCCTTCGAAAGCGCGTGAGTCGCGCTGATGGTTGGGCAGCATTGCCAACGGTGTCCCAGCGTTGGGACAGGCGGATGCATTGATGATCTGCGTGTGCTTTGGAAGGCGGGTGTTTTTAGAACGATGATCGTATTCTGCATCGCCGCGACGGTGCATTCGCGCAAAGCTCGCTCAGGTAGAAACTGGAGAATCAAACAGGCGCCGTGAGGCGCCTGTTGCGTATGAAGAAGGTTGAAGGCGCGCGCCTAAGTACCGATAGGCAGGAATGCCCCACGTCGTGACCTACCACACCAGAGTGTGGTGGAACGGTATGGATAGATGAGCGGCCGATGTGGGGTGCGAGCTGATTGCGCATTATTGTGTGCTCGTAGCGGGCAGTGAGCTAGGCTACTGCCGCCAGATATCCAACCCTGCGTCATACCGACTCCCTATCTAACCGCGATCGTCGTGTCGATTGCGATCATCATAGCGGATCGATCCCAGTGGGTCAATAGGATGAATTAAACAAATTTAGAATATTTTTGGAAAATGTGCGGACTTTCGAGATTATATTGAGATCGTATCGGCAAGCATGGAGCAAACACTGAAGAGCCTGACTTCAGGCTATCGTGTTCGAGAACTGGGGGTTGTGTTTGCGAAAGGTGGAAGAGCGAGCCTTAGGCTGGCGTCCAGCCCTCAGGCTTGAGTATCTGCAGCGAGTGCGCGGTGGAGTGCGCCGTTTGCTCGCGCAGGTCGTCGAGCACCACCTCGATCTGGTGACGGAACTGCGCTTGACCAATCGCGTCAAGATCGTGGAGATCACGGTAGCTCATCATCTTGATCGCCCCACTCACACTGAGGGTAATATTTTTACCATCCGCGCCTTGAATGGAAAGAGGCACGGCGCGAACCTGGTTGGCGATGCGCCGGGCAAAGGCAATCACCTGCTCTACTTTGTAATTATGCACTATCACCAATACATGATCATGCTTAAACCAGTAGTCGCGCGTGTTTGGTAAAATCTTGAGGATGGCTTTCCGAACGTGCATCTGTGCTTCGAGCGGTACCGGGTCGGTGCTGCGCACCTGGACATTTTGCCGGTAGCTATCGATATCAAACAGCAGCAGCGCTACATTCGATGTATCGGCGTCGGTATCATCCGCATGAATCGTGAGCCACAGCTTCTGCAGCTCATCGATCGCCTCCTGAAAATCGCGGCCGTGCGGGTTGAGGCTATCGAACCAGCGAGTGATCGGCTCCATCTGCTCGTGCAGGGTCTGGTCGTGTGTTTTTCGCAAGCGCGTGAGCCACCAGCGCCCAAGCTGCTCGCTCAAAATATTACCCAGGATGAGCGCGAAGTAGGCATCGTCGCTCCGCAACGCCGGCTGCGATTTCTGCGACGCCAAATACAGCACGCCGAGCGGCGCAACCACGCCGCTCATCACCAATGGTATCGCCAACGCTACCTGGCTATGTTCTTCAAGCGCATACGCCACGCGCGGGTCGCTGCGGGTGTTGGCAGAGAAAAATGGCTCACGCACATTGTACGCACGTCCACACAATCCTTGTCCCTCGCCATGGAGATCGAGCTTTACGCGCGACACCAGCTCGTCGGCATAATTATGGTTTGCTAGCATGGCCAACGTTGTAGGATGTTCAAGGCTGTTTGGGATCAGCAATGCGGCTACACTATCGTTGGGATCTGAGAAGATCAGATCGACAATGAGCTTGAGCAGAGCACTATATGTCTTCTGCGAGTGCTCGATCTGAAAGCCGTCCGAGCGATAGCGATAGTTTTTTGCGAGCGAGCTATCACGAAACGACTGGAAGATCTGCGCGCACATTGACAGCACACGATCCACAAGCGTACGGCGTTGCGGGCTGAAGAGTAAAGGAGAAGCAGGGGTCATCTCCGCGGCGCCTTCGAGAATCAGCCACATCGACAGCTGCTGCTGTGATGATGTGTAAAAGCAGAAACGGTGGTGTTTCTGCAGTGGAATATCCCAGGCATCATCACGGCTATACAGCAGAATAGTGCTGTCATTGCGTACGCTTGTCTGCTGCGAGGCAAAGCGAGCCGCCCTGGCATCGGTGCCGAAGAATGCGGCCCGATCGAGCGCGATCAGAGTATCCTTTGGGCGCTTGCATATCGCACGACCCATCCGCTGGACAACCGCTGGAGCAGGCCCGCGCGAATCAAAGAACATATTTTGCAGCGACAATAGCACTCCGACAACACGGAGCGACGGCGCACTCGCGCCTGCTGGAGCAGTCGGACTAGCCTGGCTGCCACAGCCAGGCGCAAACTCAGCTTGTACCGCGTCGAGCAGTTGGCTCATGAGTCGGGCGAGCACAAAGCCATCGGTAACGACGTCGCCTTCACGCTCCACTAAGGTATGCAGCGAATCTGGCCGGCCAGATACGATCAGATCACGATGATGTTTAACGAGCAGCGCAGCTGCCTGTGGGCGGTAGTCGTGCTCTTTGACCAGAATGGCGAGAGCATACAGGCAGCGCAGATCGGCGAGGGTATACAGGCGATTCGAACCCGCACCACCGGCGAGTTTGGTTGGCTGTAGCGCACCCAGCTCTTCGAAATAACGAATGCGCGTTTCCTCAAGATTCGTCAGCTCACGCGCGCGCCCAATGCTGACGGTCAGCGCATCGCGCCAGCCCTCGGCACGCTTGTGGATACGCTCGACGAGCTCTTTGAGCAGCTCATTGCTCGCATCAATTGTCTCAGGCTCACCATCATCTGGCGGCTGGGGAGCCATGTGCGCCTCACCATCTGCAGCCTGGTTTGGCGTTTGCCTGGTTGACGCCATACATGCCACCTCTGGCGTACATAAACAAGCGGCCCGCCCAGGCGTCATCAAAGATCACGCCGGGACGGGCGAAAACAACCGGCGGTACCACCCCGCTTGACGATCGCCGTGGGTGCGATCGGCCACTTTGTGCGCATAACGTGCGCCGCACGGCCAGGTTCACCATCGGGTTTGCCCCGGCGACTTCGGCAGTGGGACTGATCGGATGGGCACTCTGGCTCGCACCAAACCCAGAGTCGCTGTCTGCCATTCGCCGATCGAGGACTGCCGCAACGTCACGTATGATCTGAAAAGCATGCTCTTCTTGGCGGCAGTATAGACGAGAAGGGAATCGAAGTCAATTATATTTTGGAAAAATGCGATGATGAGCTGCGGGCAGTACGTGCAGAAAGAGTCAGCCGGAAGCCGCGCTAGTGTTAGCGCGGCTTCCGGCTCGCAATCTGTTAGTATAGCGCTTCTGGTAGCACGCTTGGCGCAGGCACTATTGTCGCGGGCAGTTCTGGCCTTGGCGCATCCTGCGGCGCCGCTGGCGCAGGCCTCTCGATCTGCGGCTGTGCATCGCGCGGCGCGCCCTGCGTACACGCCTGGGTGGTGCCCTGCACCCAGCCGCTGCGCGGCGACTCGCCCGCCGCGTTGAACGCGGTCACCAGGTAGTAGTTGAAGGTGCTAGCGCAGTCGAGCCCGCCCTGGGTGTAGCTGGTTCCACCAGTCTCAGCCAGCGGGAAGAAGTCCCAGCGGTTTTCGGCATAGCCCCAGCGATACACGCGATAGCCGCTTGCCCCGGCCACCGCCTGCCAGCTCAGCGTCAAGCTGTGCGGCCCGTCCGCGCTCACCACCAGCCCGTCCGGCGTCGCTGGCGTCTCACATGCCTGGGTGGTGCCCTGCACCCAGCCGCTGCGCGGCGACTCGCCCGCCGCGTTGAATGCGGTCACCAGGTAGTAGTTGAAGTTGTTGGCGCAGTCAAGCCCGCTCTGGGTGTAGCTGGTTCCACCAGTCTCAGCCAGTGGGAAGAAGTCCCAGCGGTTTTCGGCATAGCCCCAGCGATACACGCGATACCCGCTCGCCCCGGCTACCGCCTGCCAGCTTAGCGTCAAGCTGTGCGGCCCGTCCGCGCTCACCGCCAGCCCATCCGGCGTCGCTGGCGGCCCATTCACAAGGCCATCGCCCACGATAATGCCGTACGGCCCCGGTGCGGCGTTGAATGCCGCCGCGCGAAACGTCGCGTATGCCAGCGTCATCTGGCCGCCCGCGATCCAGCCGGCCCAGCGCGGGCTTTGGGTGTCGGGGTCGTTCAGATACACCGACTGGCCGTCATCAGAGAAGCCGCGCAGCACCACCCAGTGGTCGCCGTACGCCGTGCCGCGCCCCAGCGTCGCGCCGTGCAGCAGCGCAATCACCGGCTTGCCCTGCGCCAGCGCGGTCTTCATCGCCTGCATTTGCGCGTCGGGCTGCGGCGCGGCGGCGTTCGAGATCTCGCTCGAGCCAAGCCCGTACGCGCCAAGCGCGCGCTCGAGCTGGCCAAAGTTGGTGTCCCCTGTGCCGCCGGCTTTGGCGCGGATGTCCTGTACAAACTGGGCATCGCTCCAGCCAGCCGGCTTTTTACCGTAGGCGTCGAGGATCATGGCGACTGCCGTCGGCCCGCAGTCGGCGTTCTGGGTTGCAATGCCAGTGTACTGGCTGATAAAGCGGATCGCCAGCGGCGCGGCCGCTCGCGCCGAAGCCGCCGGCGCCAGCAGTGTCACGAGAGTGAGCAGTACGGCCAGCAGTGCTGCTCTGCAACCAACGCGTGCATCCATTCGAGTGCTCCTTTTCTAGCAATTGCGAATACATCCACGCCCAGCGTATGCTGCGGGCTCGTCACATATGCGACGAGCCCGCAGCGCGAGACTGCAGCGCTCGCAGAGCGCACGTGGCTGCTGTTCGGAGCAAGGCACGCCAATGCCATCCGTGGCGTACGTGCGCCACGACAGGCGCTTGGATGGCTGTTAGCGTCCTGTAATCAGGGTATGCACGTCGCGCAGCAGGAGGGTAGGCGCGAGCGCGGGTGGGAGGCATACGCAGTGTGGGGCTACGCCGGATTGTCGCCAGCCTGAACGCGCAGCGCCACCGGCAGTGACGGCCCCGCTGGCTGGTAGACCATATACTGCATCGCGCGCTGGTGGCCGCAGGCCAGCACCATCCCGGCGGTCATCGGCTTGGTGCCGCCGGTGATGTCGGCGAGCACGTCGCTGGCGGTCAGCCCAGCGTCAGGAAGATCGATCGTGAAGATCCGCTCGACCAGCGCAAACGTCTCGTCAGCGTGGATCGGGTCGAGCACCTGCCAGATCGCGCTCTGCACCCCAGAAAAATACCGCGCGAGCTCGTGCGCAGTGGCGAGCGAGCCGCCTTCGCCGCTGGTGGCGATCAGCCAGCAGTGCGTCAGCTGGCGGTGATACAGGAGCGCCTGATAGCTGGCCATGTCTTCGAGCCGCTCAGTCGGGCGGCGCGGGCTGATCAGCACGACCAGGCCGCGAGCTGCGGGCGGCGCCGCCGATGCCAGCGTGGCCGGGCGGGGTATCTGCTGGGTGCGCTGCTGGCGCAGCTGGCTGATCTCAGCCTGGGTTTGGGCGATCCCGGTGATAATATGCGGTGGCGCGTACAGCTCACCAAACGTCGCAAGCTGCCGCTGTAGTACTTCCAGGTGGTGCTGCCGGGTGACGAGCAGCGACGTGGTGTGTGTGTCGGTCATGGTCAATCCTCCGGTGGTGGTCGCTCGGCATACAGCGCGGCCATGCGCCCGAGGCTTTCGCGGATCATGGCAATCAGCTCGGGCGGCTCGATCACGCGGCAGTGCTCGCGGTAGCGTAGCAGCACCTCGCGTGCGTACCACAGATCGGTGATGCAGGCCTCGACGATTGCGCCGCCGGCGTCGGTATACGTGCAGCTGCTGCCTGCAAACCAGAGCGCAATATCACGGCGGCGCGCGACGGCGGGTGTGAGCTCGTAGCGCAGGCGGTACGAACGGCGCGCATAGCGCACCGGCGGGAGCTGTTTCGGCAGCCGGCGCACCGACCCGGCCACGATCCGGTCGAGCCGGTAGGCGATGTACCGCCCGCACAGCTGCTTGAGGCTCGCGTCGATGCAGTAGGCTTCCAGGTAGGTCGAGCCGTCGCGCTGGAACAGCTCGTAGGGCGCGACCCGGTGCTGCTCGACCTCATCCGGAGCGCTGTACGGGCTGCGATACTGGAACGACAGTTCGGTTGTGCCAAGCGCCGGCCGTACGCGCGCAATGATCGCTTGCTCGGCGGTGCGCGCGCGGCTGGAGAAGCGCGCGGCCTGCACCCATCTGATGGAGCT
>CALLYN010000610.1 GCA_937858455.1 uncultured Kouleothrix sp. | reverse complement strand
CGCCGAGCTGGCGCTGCTGGCCGCCGATCTTGGCGTCGGTGAGCCCACCCTAAACGACATGCTCGACGCCATGGCGCGCCCCGGCCGCGACCCGCGCGACGACGCGCCGCCGCCGCTGCTGCGCGCCGACGTGCTGAAGATCGAGGATCTGCAGCCCGGCATGTGGCTCAAAGGCACTGTGCGCAATGTGGTCGATTTCGGCGCGTTTGTCGATATCGGCGTCAAGCAGGATGGCCTGGTGCACGTATCCGAGATGGCCGGCCGCTTTGTCAAGAGCCCGCTTGACGTCGTGCAGGTGGGCGATGTCGTCGACGTGCGCGTGCTGGCGGTCGACGCGGCGCGCGGCCGGATCGGCCTGAGCATGCGCAAGGCCTAGCGCCCGGTGCTTCGTGCGAAGCGCGAAAAACCGCTTTTCGCGCTCTCCCAGAGCGCGAAAAAGCATCCTGCGGGGCGGCAAAGCCGCCCCGCGCCCCCCAGCAAGCGGGATGTATTGAACCTTTCCGAGCCGCTTAGCGCAAGTAGCTGAGGTACTGCCGCCACGGGAACCTGAACCAGCGCCGCACGGTGATCCGCGCCTGGCGTGGCTCGCCGTGCAGCTCGACCTGTTCCCATAGGTACCCGCCATAGCCGCCCCAGATCGCCGAGACGTGCGTGTAGGTGTTGATCTGCGCGGCAGGGCCCCACATGTCCGGCGGGATCCAGCCGCTGTGCTCGAGCTGGCTGGCGATCGTGAAGTACCAATCGTACTGGCCGCCAGGCGCGTCGTAGCTGATCAGGCGCGTGCCGATGCCAACCTCGCGTACCTGCACGCCACTGGCGCCCGGCACCACAAACGGCTCCACCGCCGGCCGCGCCACGAACCAAAAGCCGGCCGCGCCGGCGATCGCCAGCACAAGCAGCGGCACCAGCAAGAACAGCATCCAGCGTCGCATCGCCGATCCTCGCACTCTACTCCAGCGCTCGCGCCAATCATTCTACCGTAAAGCCGCCGTGAGTGCCGCACTCGTATGCCGGCTAGCCGTGCGGTACAATTGCGGCTCCTTAACTAAGAAGTGTCTACGCTGCACTTTAGCCCCACGAACCCTACCGTAAAATACAAATTAATTCTTTTGGGAAGTCGCAAAGGTGGCAAAGAAGGCACTAGCGCCACGCATGAAGCAGCTGCTGGTGTTCTGGCAGCTGTTGCTGTGTCTACGGCCGATCGCAGCGCCGCTCGGTCGCCTTAAGAATACGGAGGGGCTATGATGACCCAGCAAGAACAGCGTATGCCGATTGAGCAGATTGTCGGCTCGTTGCCCAACCTGGTGGCATGGCTCTCGGCCTGGCCGAGCGCACGCGCCGAATTCGAGCAGCTGATCGCGGAGTATCGCGAGCGCTACCCCGAGGGCGATGCCGGCCGCCTTGAGCTGCTGCTCGAGACAACCGACCGCAATCTGTACGAGCTGCATCATCGCCTGGCCTGGCTTGAGCGCCAACTTGAGCTCAGCCCCTCTGCGCGCAACTGAACCACCCAACGCCGAATATATCACAGCGCGGCCACCGCAGCCGGTCGCGGCGCGCGGTGGCATGCCCTTGTGCACAATATGTGTTGATCTATGAGGTGATCTATGCGAATTGGGATCTTGACCGGCGGCGGCGATGTACCGGGCCTGAACCCGTGCATCAAGGCGGTGGTCAACCGCGCCGGCGACGCCGGCTGGGACGTAGTCGGCATTCGCCGCGGCTGGGGCGGTCTGCTCAACTTCAACCCCGACGACCCCACCAGCGCCGATGAATGGATTCAGCCGCTCACCCCCGCCTCCGTCCGCACCATCGATCGCTACGGCGGCACCCACCTGCATACCTCCC
>CALLYN010000609.1 GCA_937858455.1 uncultured Kouleothrix sp. | reverse complement strand
ACCGGGCCAAGCCGCGGGATGAGCTGGCTGAACCCGCCGGCGAGCGCCAGCAGCGTGGCGAATGGCAGCTGTAGCACGCGGTATAGCGCCAGCAGCATAAGCGCCGCCACCGCCATGGCGATCACCGTCGAGCGAATGTACGCGCCCACGGCCATCTCGGCGTTGCGCCAGATATTTCGGGCGGGCACGCGCGCCGCGATCGGCAGGAACGAGAGCCATAGCCGCTCGAAGTGCGCAACCTCGATCAGCCAGTAGTAGGCCAGGCTCAACGCCGCAAACGCAAACAGCAGAAAGTTAAGCAGGCTGCTCGATAGCCCAAGCAAGGTGCTGCCCAGCGTGGCCAGCCCACCCCCGCTGATCGCGCCGCGCGTGAGCGTTTCGAAGTCGGGCAGATTGCGCGCCAGCGCCTGCTGGGCTGGCGTGCCGTGTGCCCACGCGCCGATCAGCGCAGTGTAGGCGCGTGGCAGCTGCTCGGTGCCAGACGATACTTCGTCGGCGATGCCGACGCTGTAGATTAGGGCGCCAACTACCAGGCCGGCCATGATCAGCGCGTACCAGATCAGAATGGCGCGGCCACGGCTGATGCCGCGGCTTTCGAAGCGCTGCACCAGCGGCCGCAGCGCCGCCGAGATCGCCAGCGAACCGCCAAACAACGCCAGCGTTGGCTGAAACACCCATACCAGGCCGATCGCTAGCAATGTGGCGCCGATCGTCAGCGTAATTTGTGCAAGCCGCTTCATGGGCGCTGCTCCTGGGCGGTCGCCAGCAGGCTATCGAGATCTACCAGCAGCGACTCCAGCTCTTCTTCCACTACATCTTCTTCCGGGTCGGTGTCGTTCGTTTTTTTACGGAACTTCGCGCGCAGATCGTTGGCTAGATCTTGCGCCTGGTAGCGCAGCAGCGCCAGGCGGTCGCGCCCGCCGATATTCTGCTCGGCCGGGGCGCTGGCGCGCAGCATTGCGTGGTCGAGCAGCACCTGGATCACAGCAGCTAGCGGCACCGCCAGCAGCGCGCCCAGCAGGCCGAATAGGTCGCTGAACACCGCCAGCGCCAGCAGCGTCACCACCGGGCTGACGCCCACAGCCTTGTCCATCACGCGCGGTACAACGATGGTATTTTCGAGGAACTGGATCACCATTGCGATGCCAATTGCCAGCAGCGCCATCTGCTGCGATACCGTCAGCCCAACGATGCCGGCCAGCACCAAGGTGACGAGCGGCCCGACGTATGGCACGGCCTCGAGGATGCCGGCGATGATCGCGATGGTGACGCCATATGGTAAGCCGATCGCTACGTAGCCCACGCCCGAGAGCGCGCCGATCACAAAGCTGAGAATCGCCAGCCCGCGCACGAACGCGCCGATCTTTTCTTCGCTCTCGCTCCAGATCGCCAGTGCGCCGGCGCGCTGGTCGATCGGGATCAGTAGGGCGATCGCCTGAACCGCGAGGGTGCGGTAATATAGCCAGTAGTAGCTGATCAGCACCACCAGCGCACTGAAGAGCAGGCCGCGGCCAATTGCCGGCGTGAGCGTGGCCACCTGCGCATTGAGCGTGCCGCTCTCGCTGGCGAGCGAGCTGAATGGGTCGCTGGGAAGCTGGCCGCCGATCTCGCGCAGAAATCGCGATTGCGAGTTCGATATGGTGGTGCGCAAGCCGGCGTAAAAGCCGGGTAGATCGCTGATCGCCTGCACGACCTGACCGACGAAAAATGGGATGAGCGCCGCAGCTATGCCAAAAATCGCCAGCAGCAGCAGGCTGAATGCGAGCAGCGTGGCCAGGCTCTGGGGTAGGCCCCATTTGCGCAGCCGCTCGACCACCGGTGCCAGCGCGGTGGCGAGCACAATGCCAAGAAACAGCATTAGGAAGACGTAGCGCAGCGCGGCGAGCAGCACCAGCGCTGCGACCACCAGCGCCACAATCGCGGTGCCGATCGCGACTTGTTTGAGCGTTACCCGCTGCCAGAATGATGCTCCGCCTGCGGCCCCCGCCCCGGCTGGAACGCTACTAGAACTCGTGAGATCGCTCATATGTCGCAACTCGATCTGGGTTATATTGAGCAGAAGGCAGCCGCTATCGATACCGGACGGCAGCGAGGCAATTGCAAGCCGCGTGCCACCGTTCTGCTGCCCGATACGCTGCTCGGGCGATGTTTCAAGCCGATAAATCCTGTTTGTGCTCGGAACCGTAGTATCTGGCAGTGCTGCTGTTGCTAAAGCGCTCAACAAGTCCGTTTCTTGACGTTCATTGAAATTGTGATATATTTAACAGTGTTATCTATCACAAGTTTTCCGCACCGGCGCTAGAAAGGTTTCAGGTATGGCCACCCACACGCTACCGCGCGCAGCCGCTGCCGCGGGTGTGCCAGATATTGCCGCGCGGGTTCGGCCGGCGCCCATGAATGTAGGGGAGCTCATCCGGCGCGCAGCGCTGGGCGATGATCTGGCAACGATCGAGCACCTGATGCTCGAGCGCACTGCCTCGCATTCGCGCGCACTGGCCGCAGCTGGCGCCTACACGGTCTCGTCGGGCGGCAAGCGCTTGCGCGCTATGCTGGTGCTGCTGTCGGCGCGGCTAGGCGCGTATGATTTCGAGCGTGCCGCCCGGCCAGCCGTGGCGATCGAGCTGCTGCACGCCGCCTCGCTGGTGCACGACGACCTGGTCGATCACACGATGCGGCGGCGTGGGCGCGTGACGGTGCACACCCGCTGGGATCAGCATGTCGCCCTGATGCTGGGCGATTACTTCTTCGCGCTCTCGGCCGGCGAGCTTGCGGCCGAATCCGATCCGCGGATTATCAAATTCTACGCCGACGCCGCGCAGACGGTGGTGGAAGGCGAGCTGCGGCCGGTGACGCAGGTCGAGCCGCTCGACGTCGCGCTGAAGCAATATTTCTACAAGATCAGCGCCAAAACCGCGGCGCTGTTCGAGGCCGCCTGCAAGGCCGGGATGGCCGTAGGCGGCGGCGCGCCCGAGCAGGTTGAGGCGCTGGGCCGATTCGGCCACGATCTTGGCGTCGCCTTCCAGATCGTCGACGACGTGCTCGACTTCATCGGCAACGAGGCTGCGCTGGGCAAGCCGGCCGGCAACGATCTGCGCGAAGGCACGCTGACGCTGCCGCTGCTCTACGCGGTGGCGCAGAGCGACAACCCGCTGCTGCGCGAGCTGGCGCGCACGAACCGCCCCGACCCGGCGGCCGTGCCGCAGCTTGTGGCGGCGGTGATCGACGCTGGCGGCGTCAGCCGTGCGCTGGACGAAGCCCGCCGCATCGTCAGGCGCGCACACGAGCACCTGGCGCTATTTCCGCCTTCGCAGCCCGCGCGCGCGCTGATCGATATCGGTGACTTTATTCTCGATCGTGAAGTCTAGGAGGGTGCGAATAACGAGTTCGCGTGTGCGCCAGCGCAACTTTCGCGGCGCTGTGACGGTACTATAGATGTTCAGCAGGCTTGAACGATGCATCCACGCGCCGTGCTGCCTACGTAATCGGTGTAGCTGCGTGCTGAACAGTAGTCAGAAGCACATCACAGCTGGCGAGCGCTGCCTGGCGCTGGCCACGGAGCGAACCAACACATGAGTCAGCTCAACACCCTCTCAGGATACGTCGTCGCTTCTGCAAACGCGAGCACTGCCGACTCTTCCGACCAGGCGTGGGAAGAGGAGGCGGCTGATGTGGTGGCCGAAGAGGTCGAGCGCGATGCGGAGCCGATCGAGGACTCGGTGCAGACCTACCTGCGCGAGATTGGCCAGGTGTCGCTGCTCACGGCTGCCGATGAGGTGATGCTGGCCCAGGAGATCATCAAGGGCATCGAGGCACGCCTGATGCTCGGCCAGCTGGAAAGCCCGCCGTGGCGCGAGCGAATAGCGCTTGAGCGCGCGATTGCGCAGGGCGAGGAGGCGCGCCGCCGGCTGATTCAGTCGAACTTGCGGCTGGTAGTGAGCATTGCGAAGAAATACCACGGCGGCCCGCTCTCGTTTATGGATCTGGTGCAAGAGGGCAATATCGGCCTGATGCGCGCCGTCGAAAAGTTTGATTACACCCGCGGCAACCGCTTCTCGACATACGCCACCTGGTGGATACGCCAGGCCGTGACCAGAGCGATCGCCGAGCAGGGCCGGCTGATCCGCCTGCCGGTGCACCTGAGCGACGCGATTGGCCAGCTGCGCCGAGTGGTGCACCAGCTCGAGCAGGCGCTTGAGCGCAGCCCCACCCCCGAGGAAATCGCCGAGGCGCTCGGCGTGAGCCCGCGCAAGGTCGAGCGCCTGCTGCAGGCTTCAGCCCAGCCGATCTCGCTCGAGCAGCCGCTGGGCGACGAAGGCGAAGGCCACCTCAGCGACCACCTGGCCGACGACGAGTCGTCGGCGCCGGTGGAGATCGCGGCGCAGCGCATGCTTCAGCAGGATCTCAGCCGGGCGCTGATGGAGCTGCCCGAGCGCGAGCGCGCGATCTTGCAGCTGCGCTACGGCCTGACCGACGGCCGCCGCCGAACGCTTGAGGAAGTGGGCGTTACGTTTGGCATCACCCGCGAGCGCACGCGCCAGATTGAAGCCGAGGCGCTACGGCACTTGCGCTCGCCGGCGGTGGGTGCGCGGCTTCAGGCGTACCTCGAGTAATGCCTTTTGTTGCTAATCTGTACCTGGCGGCCGCGCATCGCGCGGCCGCTTTTTTGCGCGCCTGGGCTTGCCAGGTTTGGTATCATGCGGGCGGCGGTGATTGTGGCGGCTGGCGCAGGTGGGCTGGCACCGCCGAGGAGCATGCATGACCAATAATATCGCGCTTGAGCTGCTGATTCTGTTGTGCCTGACGCTGGCAAATGGCTTCTTTGCGGCGTCGGAGATCGCGATTGTGTCGGCGCGTAAGAGCCGGCTCGAGCAACAGGCCCAGGCCGGCCAGCGCGGCGCGGCCGCAGCCCTGGCACTGGCCGAGAATCCGAGCCGCTTTCTTTCGACGGTGCAGGTGGGCATTACGCTGATCAGCACGTGCGCGGCGGTGTTCGGCGGAGCCGGGCTAAGCGGGGCGCTCGAGGGGATGCTGGCGGGCATCCCCATCTTGGCTCCCTACGCGCGCAGCCTGGCGCTGGCGCTGGTGGTGCTGCTGGTGAGCTACCTTTCGCTGATCGTCGGCGAGCTGGTGCCTAAGCGCCTGGCCCTGCAGAGCGCCGAGGCGGTGTCGAGCGCAGTGGCGCCGTTTATGGGCTTGGTGTCGCGCGCGGCATCGCCGGCTGTGGGCTTCCTGACGCTCTCGACCGAACTTGTGCTGCGGGTGCTTGGCCGCCACAACGTGGCCGAGACGCCGATCACCGAGGACGATATTATCGCCATGGTGCGCGAGGGCGCCTCGGAAGGCACGGTCGAGGCGACCGAGCAGGAGCTGATCACCAATGTGTTCAGCTTTGCCGATCGCACGGTGCGCTCGCTGATGACGCCGCGCACGCAGATCGCCGCAGTGGCGGCCGATACGCCATTCGCCGCCGCGCTCGAGGCGATCGCGGCTGCGGGCTACTCGCGCGTGCCGGTGTACCGCGACTCGCTCGACCAGATCGTGGGCATGCTGTATGTGAAAGACCTGCTGCAAGCCTGGGGCCGGCCTGACCCACCCGACCTGGCCGAGCTGCTGCGGCCGGCGCGCTTCGTACTCGAGAGCCAGCGTGCAATCGTGGTGTTTCAGCAGCTGAAGCAGGAACGCGGCGGCATGGCTATGGTGATCGACGAGTATGGCCAGGTCGCCGGGCTGATCACGCTTGAGGATATTCTGGAGGAGGTCGTCGGCGAGATCGACGACGAGTACGACGAAGCCGGCCAGTCGATCGTGCGGCGCGACGACGGCAGCTACCTCGTCGACGGCCTGATGCCATACGTCGATGTGCGCGAGCAGCTGGGCCTGCCCGAAAGCGCCGACCTGGCGCCGGGGCAAAGCTTCGAGACGCTGGCCGGGCTGGTGCTGGCGCTGCTGGGGCGCATTCCCCAGGCGGGCGACCATGTGATCTGGAATGGCTACCGCTTCGAGGTAGTGGACATGGACGGCCGGCGCATCGACAAGCTGCTGATCGTTCTGCCGCCCGAGCCTGAGGGCGCGCAAAGCGAGCGGGCGCTGGCCACCGGGGCGATTCCGCCGCCCATGCCCGATCAGTCTTGATCGGCGAATAGTGCCTGCTTCTGCTTTTTTTGGTGGGGGTTCGGGGGCGGCTTTGCCGCCC
>CALLYN010000608.1 GCA_937858455.1 uncultured Kouleothrix sp. | reverse complement strand
AGTTCGGGTAGAAGCGCGGCTCGAGGTCGTTTGCGGTGCCACGGTCCTCTGGCATTGCCCGGCTCCTTACGGGGACTAGTGCGGAAGGCTAAAGCTGGATTCGCGACCAGAAAGCTTAGTTCATTGTACACGATGCGCTATGCGTAGTCAATCGCATCAGAAGGACTTCGGTGGGGTATGGCGGCAGTACCATGCGCCTAGCTGGGCCGCCGACGTGCAGATAACTGCCGCAGCGACGCCGAAATGCCATGGCTGCCAGGGCCGCTGGCGAGCGCAAACAAGCTGGTACAATTGAGATATGATCGTCATAACTGAGTATCCCGTAAGATTCACGAGCTGCGCGGTGAGTATTTTTGCCTTCGGCAGAGCGGTGCTTTTCGTTTCTCGTGCGCAGAAAGCGGCGCGGAGCACTACCTTCTGCGCACAGAAGAGATGCAGTACCTTGCTGCCACAGGCAAAATCGGCGTACGGCGCGGGCCACCGCGTCACTCGTGTAAGGTTGAGGCAGTGAAGCCGTTGCGCATTGCGGATCGGAGGCGCCGCGCCGGGCTGTTGGCGCGCGCGTGGCTGCCCGGCTCGTTCGACCATGTAGCCATCGCGGCCGTGCTGCTGCTGATCTTCGCGGCGGCGGCGCTGCCGAGCGCTCAGAGCGATACCTGGTGGCAGCTGCGCACCGGCCAGCTGATCGTGCAGACTGGCAGTATCCCAACGACCGACCCATTTAGCTCAACTGTGCGCGGCGGCCCCTGGCCGAACCACGAGTGGCTGGCCGAGGTGTTGTTCTACCTGGCGTATGCGCTGGGTGGGCTGCCAGCGCTGTTCGCGCTGTGCGCCGGGCTGATCGTGCTGGCGTGGGGCGGGCTGGCGCTGGTGTGCGAGGGACCGGGGCGGGTGCGCGCGGCCGCGCTGCTTCTCGGCGCCACCAGCCAGGCGGCGCTGTGGAGCGCGCGCCCGCACCTGTTTTCGCTGGCGCTGCTGGCGGCCGCGCTTGGGCTGGTGCCGCGGCGCCGGCTGCACTGGCTGTACCCGGCGCTGTTTCTGCTATGGGCGAATCTGCATGCCGGCGTAGCATTTGGCGGAGCGCTGCTGGCGGCGGCGACGCTGGTGGCGTTTGCGCGCGACTGGCGCGACTGGCGCGGCTGGCGGCGGAGCGATGGCGCACGTTGGGCGCTGATAGTGCTGGCGAGCGGCCTCGCGACACTGGCCAACCCGCTGGGAATAGGGCTGTGGCGGTATGTGCTGGCCTCGTTCGGCGATACGACGCGCGCGTACCTGACGGAATGGCAGCCGCCGAGCTTGGGCTGGCCGGCCAGCTACCCATTCTTCATGCTGCTGGGCATGTGCGTGGCTGCGGTGGTGGTAGCGCGCGCTAGCTGGCGCGGCCAGCGCGACTGGACGCTGCTGGCGGTGGCGCTGGTGTTTGGGCTGCTGGGGCTGCGCTCGATCCGGCATACCGCGTTTTTGCCGCTTGTGGCCGCGCCGCTGCTGACTCGGCCGCTCCGCGATTGGCCGGCGCTGGCGGCGCGCGGCGGGCGGCGCGGG
>CALLYN010000607.1 GCA_937858455.1 uncultured Kouleothrix sp. | reverse complement strand
GGGGGGATTATTGTTGGCTGTGTGGTGCGGTCGCGGCCGCGACCGCACCACACAGCCAGATGTGTTACCCCCTCCCCTGACAGGGGACGGGCGAGGTGGAGGGGTCGAAAGACCTTGCACGCGCCCTGCCGCCACCCACCAGAGGCCTTGACATGTGACCATAAAGTCACATATAATACCCTCATGGAAGATAAAGCAGTCTTTCGCGCCCTCGCCGACGCCAGCCGGCGGCAGCTGCTCGACCTGCTGTTTGAGCGCGATGGTCGCACGCTCACCGATCTCGAGTCGGGCCTGCCGATGACGCGGTTTGGCGTCATGAAGCACCTGCGCATACTGCAAGAGGCCGGCCTGGTCACCACGCGCAAGGTGGGCCGCGAGCGGCTGCACTACCTCAACCCGATCCCCATTCAACTCATCTCCGACCGCTGGATGAATAAGTACGCAGTGGCACGCGCAAGCGCGCTCGCCGACCTTAAAACAGCGCTTGAAGGATGGAGCAGCATGAACACAGACACAAAGCCCCGGCTCGTGTACCAGATCATCATCAATGCGCCGCAGCAGCGCGTGTGGGAGGCGATCACCACGCCGGAGTTTACCTCGCGCTACTACTACGGCAGCGCGCTGAAGACCGACCTCGCCGTCGGGTCGCCCTTCACCTACCACATGCCCAGCGGCGCGCCAGTCGTCGAGGGCACGGTCGTCGTATCCGACCCGCCGAACCGGCTGGTGCATACCTACCATTCGCTCTGGCCGCCCATGCACGAAGACGCGCCAACCAGGGTCACCTGGGAGCTGGCAGCGCTGCCCGGCGGCGTCACCAAAGTCACCGTGATCCACGACGACTTCGCGGGCGAGACGGCTACCTACGCGGGGTTGCAGAGCGGCGGGTGGGCGTGGATCCTCAGCAACCTGAAGACGCTGCTCGAGACCGGCGAGCCAATGCCGCAGGGGTAATCAGAAAAGAGGGGCATAGCCCTCGCGCACCCCCTTTTCAAACATGCTCTAAAGAAATCAAACGAACGTGCTCCAAGCCGTGAACAGGAGGAAATACCCATGAGCCAATCCGCAAAGAAAAGCGCCGAGGGCTTCAGCGACGAAGAGCGCGACGCGATGAAACAGCGCGCCAAAGAGCTGAAGGCCGAAGCGCGCGCCGGCAAGAGCAGGGCCGAAGGCGAAAGCGCCGCGCTCGCGGCGATCGCCGCGATGCAGGAGCCCGATCGCGCCATGGCCACACGGCTCCACGAGATCATCACGGCCAGCGCGCCGTCGCTCGCGCCGAAAACCTGGTACGGGATGCCCGCGTACGCAAACAAGGACGGCAAGATCGTCTGCTTTTTCCAGAACGCGCAGAAGTTCAACACGCGCTACGCGACGCTCGGCTTCAACGACAGCGCAAACCTCGACGATGGCGCCATGTGGCCGGTCGCCTACGCCCTGAAAGAGCTGACACCCGCCGACGAGGCACGGATCGCCGAGCTGGTGACGCGGGCGGTGAGCCAGTAATGCCTCAGGAATACATCGAGATACGCGGCGCCCGCGAGAACAACCTGAAGAATGTGTCGCTGCGCATCCCCAAGCGCAAGATCACGATCTTTACCGGCGTATCGGGCTCGGGGAAATCGTCGATCGTCTTTGACACGGTTGCCGCAGAGGCGCGCCGCCAGCTGAACGAGACCTTCAGCACCTTCGTGCGCAACTTCCTGCCGCGCTACGCCCAGCCCGACGCCGACGCGATCGAAAACCTGAGCATGGCGATCGTCGTCGACCAGAAGCATCTCGGCGGCGGGTCGCACTCGACGGTCGGCACGATCACCGATATCTATTCGGTGCTCCGGCTGCTGTTCTCGCGCGTCGGCCAGCCGTTCGTGGGCTACTCGAATGCCTTTTCGTTCAACGACCCGCAGGGCATGTGCCCGGAGTGCAACGGCATCGGCCGCAAGATCGGCGTCGATCTCGAGAAGTTTCTCGACACATCGCGCTCGCTCAACCAAGGCGCGATCCTGTACCCCGAGTACGCGATCGACAGCTGGGGCTGGAGCATTATGACGCAGTCGGGCCTGTTCGATAACGACAAAAAGCTGGCCGACTACAGCGCCGAAGAGATGGATCTGCTGCTCCACAGCAAGCCCTACAAGGTCAAAATGCAGATGGCCAAGCCGGTGAACCTGACCTTCGAGGGCATTGTCGATAAGTTCAGCCGCAAGTATATTAGCGGCGACGTGAAATCGTACTCCGAGCGCACGCAAAACGCCGTAGCGCCGTACATGACCTACGGGCCGTGCACGCTCTGCAAGGGCGCGCGCCTCAGCCAGGCCGCGCTCGGCTGCACGGTCGACGGCTACAACATCGCCGAGCTGGCGGCGATGGAAGCCGACGAGCTGATCGAGGTGATCAGGTCGATCAAGAACCCCGTGGCGGCGCCGATGGTCGCCTCGCTGACCGAGCGGCTCCAGCATATGATCGACATTGGCCTGGAGTACCTCAGCCTGAGCCGCGCCACCGATACGCTCTCGGGCGGCGAGTCGCAGCGCATCAAGATGGTCAAACACCTGGGCAGCAGCCTGGTGGATGTGCTCTACGTCTTCGACGAGCCGAGCATCGGCATGCACCCGCGCGATGTCCACCGCCTGAACGAGCTGCTGCAAAAGCTGCGCGACAAAGGCAACACCGTGATCGTGGTCGAGCACGACCCCGACGTAATCAAAGTCGCCGATCACGTGGTCGATGTCGGGCCGCTCGCCGGAACGCGCGGCGGCGCCATCGTGTTCGAGGGCAGCTTCGCCGATCTGCTGAGCGCCGATACCCTGACGGGCCGCCATATCACGCACTCGACGCCGATCAAAACCAGCTGCCGCGCGGCAAAAGGCAAGCTGCCGATCGTCAACGCCAGGGCCAACAACCTGCAGAATGTCAGCGTCGACATACCGGCAGGCATCCTGACGGTTATCACCGGCGTGGCCGGGTCGGGCAAAAGCTCGCTCATCCACCAGAGCTTTCTGCGGCAGCACCCCGGCGCGATCGTGATCGACCAGGCGCCGGTTGGCGTCTCCAGTCGCTCGAACCCGGCGACCTACACAGGCATCATGGACGAGGTTCGCAAGACCTTCGCCAGCGCCAACAAGGTCAGCCCGTCGCTGTTCAGCTTCAACTCAAAGGGCGCGTGCGAGAACTGCCAGGGGCTGGGCGTCGTCTACACCGAGCTAGCGTACCTGGACGAAGTCAAAATGCCCTGCGAAATATGCGGCGGCAAACGCTTCAAGGATGAAGTGCTGGGCTACAGCTTCCACGGCAAATCGATCTCCGATGTCCTAGACATGCCGGTTCGCGAAGCCCTGGAGTTCTTCGACACCAAAGAGGTGGCGAAGGACGTCGTGCGCAAGCTGCAGGCGCTGAGCGATGTCGGGCTCGGCTACCTAACGCTGGGCCAGCCCCTGAGCACGCTCTCCGGCGGCGAGTGCCAGCGCATCAAGCTTGCCAGCGAGCTGCACAAAAAGGGCAGCGTGTATGTGATGGACGAGCCAACCACCGGGCTGCACATGTCCGACATCGGCCACCTGCTGGCGATCATCAACCGGCTGGTGGATGCCGGGAACACAGTGATTGTGATCGAGCACAACCTGGAGGTGATCAAAAGCGCCGACTGGATCATCGACATGGGCCCCGAGGGCGGCAACAAGGGCGGCAGGGTCATGTTCGAGGGCACGCCCACGCAGCTGCTCGCCGCCACGCACTCGCTGACGAGCGCGTATCTTAGTACATCGCCAGCGCGTTAGCATGCGCCAGGGTCAACCCAC
>CALLYN010000606.1 GCA_937858455.1 uncultured Kouleothrix sp. | reverse complement strand
TCAAACCCGGTTCGGATGAGTGACAGCCTGCACTGAGAAGCGATCTGAAGGACGGAAGACGGAAGACAAAACAGCGCCGTCTTTCGTCCTTTCAAACAGCCTCTCGGAACCTTGAACCCTCGAACCGCCTTTCGAGCAACACCGCCCGAACGCACCCTGACGGAGGCACCCGATGACAAACCACCGCGCCGCGTACGAGCTGCTTGCCGAGCAGCTGGCCGCCCAGGCGATCGACATCGACGCCACAAAGGTGGCGCTCAAGCAGCAGCGCATCGAAACACCCAGCTGGGGCTACGCCAACAGCGGCACGCGCTTCAAAGCATTCGCCTGGCCCGGCGCCGCCACTACCACCCGCCAGAAGCTCGACGACGCTGCGGTGGTGCACCGGCTCACCGGCATCGCGCCGTCGGTGGCGGTGCACATCCCCTGGGACAAGCCCGAGGATGGCGACTACGCGGCCATGTGCCAGTACGCCGAGGCCCAGGGCATCCGCATCGGCGCCGTCAACCCGAATGTGTTTCAGGACGACGCCTACAAGCTCGGGTCGCTTGGCAACCCCGACGGCGGCGTGCGCGAGCAGGCGCTCGACCATATCCTCGAGTGCTGCGAGATCATGGCCAAGGTGAAGAGCGACGCGCTGAGCCTGTGGTTTGCCGACGGCACCAACTACGCCGGGCAGGACAGCCTGCGCGGGCGCAAGCGCCGCTTCGAAGAGAGCCTGCGCCTGGTGTACGGCCACCTGCCGCCCGGCGGGCGCATGCTGATCGAGTATAAGTTCTTCGAGCCGGCGTTCTACAGCACCGACCTGCCCGACTGGGGCACGGCCTACGCATGGTGCCTCAAGCTTGGCCCGCAGGCCCAGGTGCTGGTCGATCTCGGGCACCACGCCGCCGGCGTCAACATCGAGCAGATCGTCGCGTTTCTGCTCGACGAAGGCCGGCTGGGCGGGTTCCACTTCAACAACCGCAAGTACGCCGACGACGACCTGATCGTCGGCAGCGTCAACCCCTACGAGCTGTTCCTGATCTACAACGAGCTGGCCGGCGCCGAGCTGGCGGCCGACGAGCCGGCGCACACCACCGCGCGCAATGTCGCCTATATGCTCGACCAGTGCCACAACATCGAGGGCAAGATCGCGCCGGTGATCTACTCGGTGCTGAACTGCCAGGAGGCCTACGCCAAGGCGCTGATCGTGCCGCGCGCGCGCCTGGCCGAGGCGCAGGCCAGCGGCGACGTGCTGGCGGCTCACCGGCTGCTCACCGACGCGTTCCGCACCGACGTGCGCCCGCTGCTGGCGCAGGTGCGCGCCGAGCTGGGCGTGCCGGCCGACCCGATCGCGGCCTACCAGGCCAGCGGCTACGAGCAGCAGATTCGCGCGGCGCGCGGCACCGCTAACGCCAGCGGCGGCTTTCAGTAAGAAACGCGGCCCCTCGCGCGTGGCAGGCGTGGAGGGCAGGGGGAGGAGCAGGAATCCCAGGAGCCGACCGGCCGGCAGGAGAAACTATGAGCACAAGCGCAAACTTCCTCGCCGTCGACCTCGGGGCGTCGAGCGGGCGGGTGATGCTCGGCCGCTGGGACGGCGCGCGCTTCGAGCTGCACGAGCTACACCGCTTCGCCAACGACCCGGTGCGCGTGCTCGGCCGCCTGCACTGGGACGTGCTGCGGCTCTGGGGCGAGATCAAGGCCGGCCTGGCGCGCTACGCCGGCCAGTTCGACGCGCCGCTCGCCGGCATTGGCGTCGATACCTGGGGAGTCGACTTCGCGCTGCTCGACAAGGCCGGCCGGCTGCTCGACAACCCGGTGATCTACCGCGACCCGCGCACCGACGGCATGATCGAGCGCGTGTTCGAGCGCGTGCCGCGCGCCGAGGTGTTCGCGCGCACCGGCATCCAGGTGATGCCGATCAATACGATCTACCAGCTGATGAGCCTCGCCGGCGACCCGCAGCTCGACGCGGCCGACACCATGCTGCTGAT
>CALLYN010000605.1 GCA_937858455.1 uncultured Kouleothrix sp. | reverse complement strand
AGCGCCACGCGCGGGCGCAGCGGGCGCACAAGCTCGCCGGCCTGGGCGCGCTCGGCCGCGTGCGGCACCCGGCTCATGGCATACTCGGCCAGCGCGGTGATCGTGAGGCTCGGGTTCACGCCTGGGTTGGCCGGCACGATCGAGCCGTCCACCACATACAGGCCGGGGTAGTTGTGCACCTGGCAGTCGAGGTCGACCACGCCCTCGCGCGCGTCGTGGCCGAAGGGGCAGCCACCCAGGATGTGCGCAGTCATCGGGATGTTCAGCAGCGCCTCGTTGATCGTGCCCGAGGCAATGCCGTTGGTCATCTCGGCGAAGCGCTTGGTTACCTCGTGGCCGATCGGGATCGAGGTCGGGATGCTGTGCTCGGCATCGGGCTGCGACACCAGGCCGCGCCGCCACAGCGTGGTGAGGCTGCGGCCGAGGCGCACGCTGATGCGGTTGTCTTCGGTCTGCATCACCAGCATGATCGTGGTGCGCTTGGCCCAGCCCGGCAGCACGTGGGTGCGCATAAAGTCGGCCGGGCGCCGGACGATATCGCGCGCCGATTTCAGCAGCCGCTGGCCGAACGTACCCGAATCGAGCAGCGGGCCGGCCAGGAAGCGCATCAGATCCGAGCCGGCCGAGTAGCGCACCGGCTCGATCGTTGTCACCGCGTCGGCATTGAATATCGAGGTGATCGCGATCCCCTGCGAGTAATCGGTCTTCAGGCTGCGGTTCACCACGCCAAGCAGCGCCTCGCTGTTGGTGCGAACAATGTCGCCGAGGCGCCGCGAGATCCCCGGCAGCGAGCGCGTGATATCGCGGCAGCGAAACAGCAGCCGCAGCGTGCCAAGCGTGCCGGCCGACACCACCACGTTGCGCGCGCGCACCACCGTGGGCTTGCCCTTGCGCCAGGCCGTCGAGCTGCGGTGCACCACGGCGTAGCGCGCGCCGTCGGCCTGGCCGGCCGGCAGCGGCTGGATGTCGCGCACCTCGCACTCGGCGCGTACCTGCGCGCCCCACTTCTCGGCGAAGTGCAGGTAGTTCTTCACCAGCGTGTTTTTGGCATTGTGGCGGCAGCCGACCATGCAGCCGCCGCAGTGAATGCAGCCGCTGCGCGCCGGCCCCTCGCCGCCAAAATATGGGTCGGGCACCTCCACGCCTGGCTCGCCGAAGAACGTGCCGACCGGTGTTGGCTGAAACGTCTGCTCCTGGCCGAGATCCTTGGCGATCAGCCTGAGCGTGTTGTCGGCCGGCCACAGCCGCGGGTTTGGCGCCACGCCGAGCATGCGCTTGGCAGTGTCGTAGTGCGGCCGCAGAATGCTCTTCCAATCGGCGAACTTGTGCCACGCCGGCGCCGCGAACAGCTCGTCGCTTGGCTCCATCAGCACGTTGGCATAGCCCAGGCTGCCGCCGCCCACCCCGGAGCCGTGCAGCACGAACACATCGCGAAACGGGCTGATCTGCAAAATACCGAAGCAGCGCGCCACTGGCATCCACAGGTACCTGCGGATATTCCAGGTAGTTTTGGCAAAGTCCTCGTCGCGGAAGCGCTTGCCGCGCTCGAGCACCAGCACCCGGTAGCCCTTCTCCGTCAGCCGCATTGCCGACACGCTACCGCCGAAGCCGGAGCCAATGACCACATAGTCGAAGGTCTCGCTGGTCGAGGTCATGTCGCTCTCCCCTTCTGCCATCACGATCCACGGTAGAGATGATGAGTTGCCGACTGTTGCCATGCGCGAGGTAGCTGCGCTGCGGTTCGAGGTGTCTCTTCATGACGCAGTGTACCATAAACCGAAGGACATGCAAGTTGGCTGGCACGCAGCTTTTTTTGCCTGCGGCAGCTTTGTGTGCGCTTGTTCCGCACATAGCGCGGAACAAGCGCACATACGTACAAAGAAAGTACCGCTGTGCTTTGGCGGGTCGCGGCTGGCGCCAGCCACAACCCGCCAGAAACGAAAGTGAACAAAACACAACTTCTTGTTGTCACCTATTTCCGAACGCTTTTCACCAAAAATGGTACGCTCTAGCACAAGAAATCTGGTGGCGACGAAGCCCCATTTAATCGCACATCGGCGCTGAAGCCGAATGTAATTGGAGGAACACCATGAACGCCAAGCTCACCAACACCAAGGGCGACGTGATCATCGCCGACCCGCCGATCGCGCAGCTGCTGTTCAGCAACACCAAGCTCGCCTGGCTATGGGCGATCGTTCGGCTGTACCTGGGCTACCAGTGGATCAACGCCGGCTACCACAAGATCACCGGGCAGGGCTGGCTCGACGGCGGCGCGGCGCTGAAGGGCTTCTGGACCAACGCCGTAAAGATCCCCGACACCGGCAAGCCGGCGATCGCGTTCGACTGGTATCGCAGCTTTATCCAGTTCATGCTCGACAACGGCTGGTATAGCTGGTTTGCGCCGCTGGTGGCCTTTGGCGAGACGCTGATCGGCGTGGCGTTGATCGTCGGAGCGTTTGTCGGCATCGCCGCGTTCTTCGGCGCGCTGCTGAACTGGAATTTCATTATGGCCGGCGCGGCCAGCACCAACGCAGTGCTGTTCACCCTGGCGATCCTGCTGATTATGGCCTGGAAGGTCGCTGGCTGGTATGGCCTCGACCGCTTCCTGCTGCCGATCGTCGGCACGCCGTGGACGTGGAACCAGCAGAATACGCTGCCGCCGAACCGGCCGCAGCCCAAGCCTCTGGGATAACCTGCACCTCGAGCTCGGCTCGCTCGAATATGGCGCCGGCTGTTACAGGCAGCCGGCGCCATATTGTTATCTTTGGAAGCTGTCTGAAAAGGGTTGAGTAAATAGCTCTTTACCGCGCGTTGCGATTTCTCAACCGAAGCGCGGTTGCTCGTCAATTAGGATGTACTCGGCTATGTCTGCGGGCGTTGGCCGGTGGTTTGGTGCAGACAAGAATGGGGCGCCCATGCCGAAACAACCAGGGGCGTTGCATATCCGCCAGCCGAATAACATGCTGGCTGAGCACGTCAGCTACCCCGATACTCAGTTTCAAAGCTTGCTTGAAGCCGCGCCCGACGCGATTGTGATCGTCGACGGCCTGGGCGCAATGGCGATCGTCAACCAGCAAGCCGAAGCAATGTTCGGCTATAGCCGCGACGAGCTGATTGGCCAGCCGATCGAGATGCTGCTGCCCGAGCGCCTGCGGCAGCGGCATGTTCACTACCGCAGCCTCTACGCCGACGCGCCGCGCACGCGCCCGATGGGCTCGAACTATCAGCTGATCGCGATGCACAAAGACGGGCGCGAGTTTCCCACCGAGGTGAGCCTCAGCCCGCTCGAAACCGAGCAGGGCCTGCTGGTGATCAGCGTGATCCGCGATATCTCCGAGCGCCAGCGCGCCGAGGCGGCATTGCGCCGCCAGACGAACTTTGTCCATCTGCTCCAAGAGGTCGCCGTCACCGCGAACCAGGCCACCACCGTCGAGGCGGCGCTCCAGCAGGCGATCGACCAGATTTGCGCGCACACCGGCTGGCCGATTGGCCATGTGTATCTCTCCGACGGCCGCGACGACGGCCTGGTGCCGACGGCGATCTGGCACTTTGATCAGCCGGGCTTGTTCGAGGCGTTTCAGAAGCAGACCGAGGCGCTGCGGATCGGGCCGGGCGGCGGCCTGGTGGGCCAGGTGCTGGCGAAGAAAAAGCCGGCCTGGAGCATACTCGGCCACGATCAGCAGTTTCTGCGCGCGCGCGCGGCGCTCGAGAGCGGCCTCCACGCCGGGTTCGCGTTTCCGGTGCTGGTGAGCGACGAAGTAGTGGCGGTGCTTGAATTTTTCTCGACCGAGGCCGCCGAGCCCGACGAAGCGCTGCTCGAGGTGATGGCGCACGTTGGCACGCAGCTGGGGCGCGTGGTCGAGCGCACCCGCTCGGCCTCCGAGCTCGAGCGCCGGGTGCGGCGCCGCACCGCGCACCTGAACGCGCTGCTCGAGCTGAGCAAGGAGCTGCTGCCGGCCCGCGAGCTCGACACGCTGTTGCAGCGCGCGATGAGCAATGCCATGGCGCTGGTGCCCGAGGCGAGCTGCGGCGCGATCTACCTGTACCAGTCGTCGAGCAATCGCCTGGCGCTGCGCGCGAGCACGGGCTTTGGCCAGCTGCCGGCCACCAATGTGCCAATCGCGCTGGGGGTGCTCGGCAGCGCATTTAGTACGCGCCAGGCCCAGGCCGCCAGCTCGGTCGACGAGTTCAACGCGCTGACCCCTGGCCTGGACGACGAGCAGCGGCTGCAGCTGCTGCGCGCGCTGGATCTGCGCGCGCAGCCTACCGGCGTGCTGGCCATCCCGCTGGTGGCCCACGAGCAGGCGGTAGGCGTGCTGCTGCTGCTGCGCAAAAACGGCACCGGGACGTTCGCGGCCGAGGCGCGCGCGACGCTCGAGGGGCTGGCGAGCCTGGCTGCGGCGGCGATCCTCGAAGAGCGCAGCACCCGCCGGGCCGCCACGCTCTCGAACCAGCTGGCCACGCTGGAAGAGCAGCAGCGCGCGCTCACCGAGCGCCTCAGCTCGGCCGAGGCGGCGATTTTGCAGGCGGCGCGCCTGGCGGCGGTGGGCCAGCTGGCAGCGGCGATCGCCCACGAGATCAACAACCCGCTGTATGCCGCGCGCAACTGCCTGTACCTGCTCGAAAATGAGCTGAGCGACCGGCAGGCCGGCTCGGATTACCTGGCGATCGCCCGCGAGCAGCTCACGCGCATCGCCGGGATCATCCAGCGCATGCGCGATTTCTACCGCCCGGCGCGCGGCGATCTGGCGCCGGCGAATATCAACCAGCTGCTCGAAGATACGCTGGCGCTGGCCGGGCTGAACGCGCGCGACACCGCGATTGAGATGATCTTCACGCCCGATCACACGTTGCCCGACGTGCGCTGCAACGCCGACCAGCTGCGCCAGGTGTTTTTGAACCTGGTGCTGAACGCAATCGAGGCCATGCCCGATGGCGGCACGCTCACGGTGCGTACGGTGGCCGGGCAGAATGTCGCGCTGATCGAGATCCAGGATACCGGCGTGGGCATCCCCGACGATATTCGCGTGCACCTGTTTGAGCCGTTCTACACCAACAAGCCGAACGGCACCGGCTTGGGGCTGTCGATCAGCGCGCATATTGTGACGCAGCACAACGGCCAGATCGAGGTTGAGAGCAGCGCGGGCGCGGGCAGCACCTTTCGGGTGGTGCTGCCCTACGAGCCATAGCCGCGCGGCAGCTGCGTAATACGCTGTTCGCTTGATCACGTATCGATTGTGTTGCACGACGTGGCGAAGCCAC
>CALLYN010000604.1 GCA_937858455.1 uncultured Kouleothrix sp. | reverse complement strand
ATCGACAGCAGGCTGTCGGAGGTGGTGCCATTGGGGTCGTTGCGTGGCAGCGAGAGGAGCTGTTCGGGGTCGCGGATATCCGTGAGCGTGCTCAGGATATTGACGGTGGCCCGCGTCTCGCTCGCGGCCGCGGCCAGCCCGATGGTGAGCCCGTTGGGATAGAGGTTGTTGGCAAACGACGCGCTGGCGAACGGACGCGTCGGGTCCAGATCGTTCGAGGTGTTGTTGGTCCGCGGGAAGAGGTTGGCGCCCATGTTGGGGTTGAACGCCTCCATCCACATCACGTCTTCCATCGACTTGGCGGTGGTGTTGGTGAGGCGGATGTCCACCGCGACAAACGAGTCATTGAGCCCGAACGAGAACGTGCGCTTCACACGCAGGCCGTTGGCCAGGCCCTCGGTGACGATGTTGCCGGATGCGCCAGGCGCAAACGGGCAGCCGCCGAGCCCACCGAGCGAGCTGTCGAAGGTGTTGACGCCGACCTCGAGTCCGGCCAGGACGTTGGCGAGACCGAGGCCGCGCGTATTGTGCAGATGCAGGCTGGACATGTTTTCATCGCCGACCGCCGCCTTGACCCGGCGTACCAGGTCGCGCACCTGCGTCGGATTCGCGTAGCCGGTGGTGTCCGACAGGCCGGATTCGTTGGCACCGGCGGCCACGCAGGCCACCGCCAGGCGGATCACTTCGTCTTCCGGCACATCACCTTGCAGCGTGCAGCCAAAGGCGGTGGAGATGCCAGCCTCGATATGCACGCCCGGCGCGAGAGCATCACGCAGCGCCACCACCTCGCGCACAACCGCCACCATGGCGTCCGGCGTGCGCCGCACGTTGGCCAGCGAATGCGCATGGCTCGCCGACACCGGCAGCGTCGGCGCGGCGGCGCACAGCAGCGAGGCCAGCGCGTACAGCAAAACCCCGGCGAGCAGCGGGCGGCGGCGCCCCAGCCGATCGCTCAGCGGGCCGGCGATCACCTGCCCGACGGCCAGGCCAAGCAAGCACGCGGTCAGCGTCAGCTGGGCCTGCGAGGCGTTTCCGCCAAACTCGTGGGGCAACGCCGGCAGCGCCGGCAGGTACATATCGATCGACAGCGGGCCAAACGCCGAGAGCGCGCCAATGATCACGACGAGCCGGGCGCGGCCGGCCTCCGAACGATCGGGCGGTACGATCAGCGCTTCAGCTGGTTCGTTGGCAGTGCGCATGCTGCAGTATCACTTTCGTTGTTCCAAAGGGGGTTGCACCCCCTGGCTCACTACTTTTTATGACTCATTTACACGACTTACGCGGTGTTCTCGCGCGTGGGAGGTTTTCGGGGGCGGCTTTGCCGCCCCCGAACGCCCACCACCCTACAATATATGCTTTTGGCCAACCGCGCAAACGCGCGGCGCAAGCAAAAGAGGGCTCGGAAGCGGCAATGCCGCCCCGAGCCCTCAGCTCCGTGAAGCAAGCGTGGCGATCCGGCTCAGCCGCGCATGCGGTAGATCGTAAGCCGGTGGCCGTCGGGATCGAGTGCGTCGAACCCACCGCCCCAGCCCATCTGCTCGACGTCGCTCACCGTCGCCCCGCGCGCCGCAAGGCGCTCGCGCGTAGCCTCTATGTCGTCGACGGCGAAGCCCAGCTCGACGCTGCGCGAAGGCTCAAACTGCGCGCCAGGCGCCGAAGCGTCTTGCAGGGTCAGCGTACACGCGCCGGCACGCAACAAGGCGAACGACGGCGGATGCGAGCGCTCCACGTCCTCGACGAGCCCAACGCCTTCGACATAAAACCGCTTTGCCTGCTCGATGTCGCGTACGAACAGGTTGACATTGCCAAGTGTTGTCGCCATGGCGGCCTCCTTTTCTTCCCACCCACGCCGGGAGGGACAGCGCAAGTATAGCGGCGGCGCGCTCAGGCGTCTTGCATATTTCGGCCAGCTGCGAACAGCGCGCGAAGGCGGCGCATATCGCTGGCGAACTGGCGCGGCGTGCGTCCGCTGAACGCGCGAAACTCGCGCTGCATGTGCGCCTGGTCGCTGTACCCCGCCTGCAGCGCAATGTCGGCGAGCGGTATGCCGGGCGTCTGCCACAGGCTGGTGCACACATACTCGAACCGGGCGAGGCGCGCGAATTCTTTCGGGCTGGCTTGGATGGCGCTGTGAAAGCGGCGGCGCAGCGAGCGCTCGGAAAGGCCGAGCTGGTGCGCCAGCGCTGGCAGGGCGATATCGCCGTGCTGCTCGATCAGTGCTCGCGCCGCCTGGATGGCGCCGGCGTCGTCCAGCGAAGCCTCGAGCACCTGGCGCAGCAGGATGCGCTGCAGCTGCTCTAGCGCCCATTCGCCGTCGTGCGGCGCCGCGGCCGGGCCTGGCGCGGGCGGCAGCAGCTCGGCGGCGACCCACAGCAGCCCGGCGGCGGATGGAAGGCCGGTGGGCCGCAAAAACGCGCCGATGATCGGCTGCAGCGCCCAAGGGTAGAAGCGCGCCCGCACCACCTGAACCAGACCCTCGGCGGTAATGCGCAGCGGGCTTTGCAGCAACCCCACGGCGTAGCACGCGGGCAGCGGAAAGGTTCGATCCGGCAGCACGAGCGCGCACGGCGCGCCTATATTCCACACAAGCTCGATCATGCTGTCGGGGAAAATGTCGAACGTGGCGTGCGGCGCCGCAAAGTGGCGCTCGGAGATGCAGAAGCTATGCACATACGGCGCGAGCAGCTGGTGCGGCGCGTATTCCCGAGCTGGCATGGGCGCTCCTCTAAGGGCCTGGCGCTATAGTATACTCCGCCCGAGCGCGTATGGATGCGGCTGCGCTACGGTGCACTGGCATTGCGCCGCCGCCGCTGTGACCGATTTATAACCACTTGTTAACCAGAATTCAAACGTGCCTGTGGTATCGTGGTAACCGGCTTGGGCGTTGCTGCCAATAGCGCACAGCGGTATTCTGCCTGGCTGCGCCGGCACCCCGGCTCTTTTTTTTGGCTGTGATTACTTTATAAAATAGATCAAAAATATCAAGTATAATATGCACCTGCAGACTGTAGCAGCTCGGCGTGGAGCGGCTTGGCTGGATAGGAACAGATGATGTTGGAAGAAAGGAACGACAGACCATGCACACTCCACTCGTAGCACGCTGGCGGGCCGCTGCAGCCCTGCTGCTGATGCTCGCGCTGCTGGCAGCCTGCGGCCAGAGCGGCGCCCCCGCCGCCGCACCCACGGCTGCGCCCGCTGTAGCGCCGACCGCAGCCCCC
>CALLYN010000603.1 GCA_937858455.1 uncultured Kouleothrix sp. | reverse complement strand
TGCACATAGATCAGCATCTCGACCGGCGTGTCGGGGTGATCGTACACCACCATCCAGCTGGCGCGCACGCTGTAGGCCGCCAGCAGGCCGAAGAGCGTCAGCGCGACGATCACCAGGGTTGCTGCGCGGCCCACGCGCTGGCCGATGGTCAGCAGGCCAAAGATCAGCAGGCCGGCGATCACCAGCGGCACGATCGCCTGAAGCATCGCCGACTGGCCGGCCTGGCCCTCGCCGGCAGTGGAGAAGCGCCAGAGCGCCACGCTGATCGCCACCAGCGCCAGCACCAGCGCGACGGGGATCAGCGCCGCGCGCCGGTCGGGCAGCTTGCGCCACTCGATCGCGTCGAGCATGCGGCCGATCGCCCAGGCCGCCAGCAGATTGCCCGGCAAGGCGATGTGCGTCACCAGCCAGGGCATCTTCTCGCCGGCCCACGAGAACGCCACCAGCGCGCCGATGAACCAGAACGTTAGAAACAGCGGGAACAGCGGCGCGGGGTTGGGCACGGGCCGCGCGGCGGCAGTGGCCTCCTCGGCGGCTGGCGCGGCCGCGATTGCCACACCATTCGCATCCTCGGCGGCCGCGCCATCGATCGGCGCCAGCGGCAGAGCGTCTGCGGCGGCGTTTGGCGTGATTTCCGGCGCAGGCTCGCCCCGCCACCACCCGCTGAGCGCCAGGTAGGCCACCAGGCCCACCAGCGCCGCGCCCAGCAGCAGGCCAACCGTGCCAAACAGGCCAGCGGCATAGATCAGCAGCGCGCCGACTAGCATCCACACCAGCGCGGCCAGGCGCGGCCGGCCCCAGGCGAACAGCACCGACGCCGCGCCAAACGAGCCGAGCAGCGCGATCGGCTCGTACACCGGCAGCAGCATCAGGTAGTAGTACCAGGGCTGCTTGCCACGGGCGTACTCGTGCTGCGAGCCAAGCCAGTAGGCCAGGCCCTGGTACAGCCCATCCAGCACGCCGCGCATATCGGTGAAGAAGTTGCTGAAGAGCAGCACGAAGATGCCGGCCAGAATGCCCAGCGCCGTCCACAGCACCGGCCGCTCGTCGCGCCAGAGCGCAATCACCCGATCGCTGAAGCGCGGCTCCTCCGGCCACACACGCATCAGCAGCAGCGCCATCCCCAGCACGCTGCTGAACAGCAGGCCAATGCCGCCGCCGCGCAGCCGCGCGGTGATCGGCGGGTCGAGCAGCATCATCACCACCGCCACCAGCAGCGCCACGCCTATGCCGATCGTCACCTGGCGGCGCGGCAGGCGCTCGTAGGCGATGCGCGCGAGCACAAAGGTGCCGAACAGAAAGAACAGAATGTAGTACAGCTCGTGAGTGGCCATGGCCAGGGCAGTCGCCGCGCTGGCCAGGTAGAGGTAGCGCGGGCGGCCGGTGTCGGCGTAGCGGAACAGGCCGGCCACCATCCAGAAGGCCCACAGCACGATCAGGGCGTCGTGGCGCGAAAAGCGCGTGAAGTACAGCAGCGCGGGCGAGAAGGCCAGCAGCGCGGCGGCCACAAACGTGCCGCGCCGGCCCAGGTAGGGCCGCAGCATCCAGGCCGACGCAGTCAGCAGAATACCGGCAATCGCCTCGGGCAGCCGCGCCTGGGCCTCGCCGTCGCCGAACAGAAAGAACGAGGCGAGCGAGAGCACGTAGTAGGCCGGGCCGTGGTACACCGGGTCGTAGCAGTAGCTTGGCGCCACGCGCCCGCCGGCGCAGGTAAAGCCGCTCGCGCCGGTGTAGTAGCGCCAGCTCATCCAGCTCGTCACCGACTCGTCGTGGTGCATGGCCATGTGGCCGAGCGCCCACAGGTGCGCAATAATGCTCAGCAGCACCAGCAGGCCAAACGCCAGCAACTCGAGGTTGAGCCACGAAAAGTCGATCGCGCGATCGAGCAGCTTGGGCGCGGTGTAGTCGTGCGTCTCACGCGGAATGGCGGCCATATATTCCTCAAGGTACTAAAAAAGCACAAGCGGCGCCCGCGCGCTTCGCGCTACACCGCGCGAATGCGGCATTTTGGCTCAGCTATTTCTGCTCGGTTCCAGTGCCCAGGCCGATCTCGTCGGCCAGCTCAGGGCGCACCGCCAGCACAAAATCGGTCGAGCCGAGCGGCGCGGGCAGCTCGCGGTATAGCATATACTGCCAGAACTGGCTCACGGCCTGGCCGTCGAGCGGGTTGCGCAGCAGCCGCATGAGCAGCGCCGAGTTCGGCGTCACCTGCGCGGTGGTCCAGTCGGGCGGCAGCCGGTACAGCTCATACTCGGGGTTCCACCAGCGCAGCGGGTAGCGCTGGATGCGGAAGCCCTGCAGCGACTGCAGGTTCTGCGGGTTAGCGTCGATGTTCTCTTGCAGCAGCACCACCGCCATCACATCGTCGCCGGGGGCCGGCAACGCAGGCGGCTGCTGCTGGGCATCTTTGAAGTTGCGCATGTACCACTGCCAGATCGTCTCGTTGTCGTACCAGACCTTCAGGTTGCCGTTGCGGCGCGTGGCGGCATCTTCGAGCTGGCGCACAATCCGCGCCACGTCGGGCGAGGTTTGCACAAAGATCATCAGCTCGCGCGCGTCGTCGCCGTAGCGGTAGCTGAGCTGGTAGGCATTGCGGATGCTAAAGAGCGAGCCATAGATCGCCAGCGCCAGCGCCAGCGCGCCCAGCGCCCAGCGCCAGCCGCGCGTCAGCCCGGCAAACAGCGTCAGCGCGCCAACCAGCAGCAGCGCGCCGGGGAAGATAAACGGCGCGGAGTACTGCTGGCCAGCTGCGGCCTGGCTGACGATCGCCACCATCAGGAATAGCAGCCCGGCCAGCACGCCGAACAGCGCGAGGTACAGGCGCAACGCGCCATCCCAGATCCGCGGGCGCGCGCCAGCGCCATTCACGGCAGCCTCGGCCTGCGGCTCGCGCTCGAACGCGCTGCGTGCCCACCAGCGCAACACCCACGCCAGCGCCCAGGCGCCCAGCAGCACCAGCGGCAGCGCCACATGCACGGTGAGCCAGGGCATCTTTTCGCCGGCCCACGAGTACAGCACCAGCGTGGTGATCGACCACCAGCTAAGCAGCACCGGCATGGCCAGCTCCCAATCGAGGATCCCTGCCGTCCAGCCGCGCCGTGTCAGCCGGCGCACCAGCAGGGCCGCCGTCATTCCCAGGCCCAGCGCCCCCCACAGCAGCGCCAGCGGCTCGTAGACCATCAGCAGCACCAGGTAGTAGTAATCCGGCTGGCTGCCGCGCTGTACGCCGTGCTGGGCCAGCCAGTAGAGCAGCGACCCGGCCGCGCCGCTGACAACGCCCGAGGGATGGCCGAAGAATGCGGTAAACAGCAGCGTGTAGGGCGTCAGAAATACCGCCAGCGCCAGCCACACCCGGCGCCCGGAGCCTAGGCTCGCGAAAATATCGACGAAATCGTCGCCGCT
>CALLYN010000602.1 GCA_937858455.1 uncultured Kouleothrix sp. | reverse complement strand
GAGAGCGTCACGCCGCGCTCGCCAATCACCGTATCGTAGCCCTCGGGCATCTGCAGAATGAAATCGTGGGCCTGGGCCTCGCGCGCGGCCTGCTCGACCTGCTCGCGGCTGGCGCCGGGCGCGCCAAAGCCAATGTTCTCGGCGATCGAGCGCGAGAACAGGAAGACATCCTGCTCGATCTTGGCGATCTGCGAGCGCAGTGCGGTGAGGTTCCACTCGCGCACATCGACGCCGTCGATCAGCACGCGCCCTTCGCTGGCGTCGTAGGTACGGTTCACCAGCTGCGTCAGCGCGCTCTTGCCGCTGCCGGTCTGCCCGACGATCGCGATCGTTTCGCCGGGGCTGGCGGTGAAGCTGATATTGTTAAGAACCGAGGACGAAGGACGAAGCACCAAAGCGGGTGTTTCCGTGTTCGATGCACTGTCGTAGACAGAAGCTGTTTGGCCTTTCGTCTTTGGTCTTTCGTCTTCCTCGTGAGCAGTAAGCACCGAGGACGAAGGACGAAGCACCAAAGCGGGTGTTTCCGTGTTCGATGCACTGTCGTAGACAGAAGCTGTTTGGCCTTTCGTCTTTGGTCTTCCGTCTTTGGTCTTCGGTCTTCCATCTCCAAGTGAAGCGCCTTCGTCTTTGGTCTTCGGTCTTCCATCTCCAAGTGAAGCGCCTTCGTCCTTGGACTTTCGTCCTTGGTCGGCGTAGCCAAAGCTCACATCCTCGAACACAATTGCGCCGGCCAGCGGCGCGCTGTAGCCGCGCGGGTTTTCGTCCAGCCCGGTCTCGGCGCGAATGATCTGCAGAATGCGCTCGGCGCTGGCCAGGCCCGACTGCACCGTCGAGAACGAGAACACCGAGATAAACGTCGGGAAGCGCAGCAGGTTCATCAGGCCTACTGCGCCGATCACCTCGGCGATGCCCACGCGGCCGGCGCGGTAGAGCCACAGCGCGTGCAGCAGCATCAGGCCCAGCGCGAAGCCATACACCAGCAGCGGCAGGTACAGCGCCTCGATCTGGCCCTGGCGCACGAAGAAATCGCGCAGCTGGCGTGCCGACGTGCGGTACTTGCGGCGCTCGAACAGCTCCTGCGCGCTGGCCTTCACCACCTCGATACCCGAGACCGTCTCTTCGAGCCCGGCGTTCAGGCGGCCAAACTGGTCGCGCTGCGCGCGCGACACAGGCGTGAGCCGGCGCATGTAGCGGCGCACCAGGATGAGGTAGCTAGTGATGAACAGCAGCGGCACGATCAGCAGCTCGGCGCTCAGCAGGCCGATGTACAGCAGCGGCACAATCAGGCCCATGATCATCTCGAAGCTCAGGCTCACGCCCGGCACGATCAAGCTGCCCAGCTGGGCCACGTCGTCGGTGGCGCGGGCCATGATATCGCCGACGCGCTGGCGGTCGTGGAACGCCTGGCTCTTGCCGAGCAGGCTGGCGTACAGCTCCGCGCGCGCGTCGGCGGTGACGCGCGCCGCCACGTGCTCGCCGGCCATCGTGCCGGTGAGCATCGAGAGCCCGTCGGTGATCAGCAGCGCCAGAATGCCCAGCGCGATCAGCAGCAGGCCGTTCGGCGCTGTGGGGCGGGCGATCTCCTCGGCGGCGCGGCCGATCATCACCGGCGCACCGGCGTACACAAACCAGGCCAGCGTGTAGCAGCCAAGCATCAGCAGGCCGAACAGCTTGTAGCGCACGATGTGCGAGAGCACCCAGCGCACCGGGCCGCGCCGATCGTAGCTGTGGGCGTTCTCGACGCGAAACTCTGTCTTCTCGGGCACACAAACCTCCTGCGCTGCTTGATGGCGGTCAGCGCATCATAGCACGCGATCATGTGTTCATATACCGCCGCAAGGCTGAACTAGCGGCGCGACTTTGGAAAGCACATGCGGCTGCAGCGCGCCTTCGAGACTGTGTGTGTTTGTGTGGCAAACGCCCGAGGATGACCGTATGTGAAACCAAATTCGCTTGATGACTGACACTTTGGTGGGGGTTTGGGGGCGGCTTCGCCGCCCCCAAATTTCGTATTGTGTTGCAGTACGTGGCTTCGCCACGTACTGCAACACAAGCTATACGTGATCAAGCGAACAGCGTATAAAAGGTTGTGGCCCTGGGATTAGGCGCCGCTCAGCCGCCAAGCCCCGGCAGCTTCGCCAGCACCTGCCCGATCAGCGTGCCAAGCGCCAGCGCCGAGGGCAGCGCGCTCAGCGTCGTTTCGAGCATGGCGCGCACATTCTCGAGGCGCTCGCCGGCGCGCGCGACATTCGGCTGCGGGCGGTCGAGCGCCTTGATCGCGCTGTCGACATCTTCGCCAATCTCGTCGGCTTTGTCGGCCGGGAGGTCGCTGGCCTTCGCAAGCTCGGCCTTGAACTGACGCAGCGCCGCCAGGAATTCGTCCTTGCCGGGACTGGCGCCGATGTTCAGGCTGCCGGCGATACTGTAGACGCTGCTGGTGCTGCTGCCGCCCGACTGGCCGACCGGCGCGTTGAAGGTTCCGCCGTAGATATGAATGCCGCCGTGCGGCTGCGGCGGCTGCGCGCCGGGCACTTCCGCCTCGGGCGCGCCAATGTCGTCGGGGTGCAGCTCGACCGCCACTCCCCAGCCTTTCAGGGCCGCCGTGATCCGCGCGATCTCTGCGCGCGCTTCGAGGATGCCATTTACCACGGCGGGCAGGGCGTAGGCTCTGCCGCCCTGCAGCCGCTCCTGGCGCAGCAGCAGCGCCAGAGTGCGGCGGTTGACCGCCAGCAGCTCGAGCTGGCCGGCAATCTCTTCGTTCGAGGGCATCGCACAGGCTCCTTGTTTTCTCCAGACGTGAACTTGCGATATGCAGCAGGGACGGAAGACAGAAGACGAACTACTTTGTCAAGAACGTTTTCCGCCATTGACGCCGACAAGGAAACGCCCTGTCATGCGGAACGAAGCTCCGCTCTCTCCAAGCGATACACAGCGGTGTGCAGCACATGACGGTTCTCTCGATTGCTTTGGTATTACATACAGAACGCGGCGCGGGCGCGTTTTCGCACACCTGCCGGCGGCGTGCTGGCGCGGCGGCGCAGCTCATCTCGCCGCCAGGGGTGTAGAGCCAAGCGGCGCAGCTCAAACCTGCTGTCCGGTAGGCGTGCGATGAGCCACAAAGACTCGAAGACGCGAAGCGTGTGTAGCTCCCGAGCGCCTTCGAGTCTTTGAGTCTTTGTGGCAAGCTTCTGCAAAGGCTCAAAGACTCGAAGCGAGTGTAGCTCCCCAGCGCCTCGGAGTGCCTTCGTGTCTTGGCGTCTTTGTGGCAAGCTTCTGCGGCGCAGCTCACCTCGCCGCCAGGGGTGTAGAGCTAAGCGGCGCAGCTCAAACCTGCTGTCCGGTAGGCGTGCGATGAGCCACAAAGACTCGAAGACGCGAAGCATGTGTAGCTCCCGAGCGCCTTCGAGTCTTTGAGTCTTTGTGGCAACCTTCCGCTGGCCTTGGTATTTGAAAGGTGTTGGATCTAGCCGCGCCCACGCAACCGCAGCGCGCGGCAGCGCGTGCAGCGCGGGCAGCGGTCACGGGCGCGCCAGGCGCACTGCCTCTGCCAGCCAGTCGACCGCGTCGAGCGAGACTTTGTCGATCGAGCAGATCAGGTGATCGACGCCCTGCGCGGCGTACTCGCGCAGCGCCGCAGCCACCTCGGCCGGGCTGCCGGTGAGCACGCGCTCGGGCGGCTCGCTCGGCGGCGTGCCGGCGTCAAGGTACATCAGGTGCACACCGACCGTCACGCCAAGCGAAGCGGGGTCGCGCCCGGCGGCGGCGCAGGCCGCCTCAACGCCGGCGCGGCGCTCGGCCAGCAGAGTTGGCTGCCCAAGCCAGGCGGTATTCCAGCTATCGGCGTAGCGCGCCACCAGGCCGTGCATGCGCGGCTTGAACGAGCCGATCAGGATCTCGGGGCCGTGCGGGCGCGGGCCGCGCGGGCGCAGCTCGCAGTTTGGCGCGCGGTAGTAGCTGCCGCTGAAATCGACGCGGCCCTCGCGCAGCAGCGGCGTGATAATCTGCAGCGCCTCCTCAAACCGATCGACCTTGTGGTCGAACGGCACGCCGAACGCATCGAACTCGGGCTGGTGCCAGCCCGAGCCAAGGCCGAGGATCAAACGCCCGCCGCTGATCTCGTCGAGCGTATCGGCCATCTTGGCCAGCAGCGCCGGGTTGCGGAACGGCACGCACATCACGATCGTGCCCAGCTGCACGCGCCGCGTAGCCTCGGCCAGCGCCGCGAGCATGCTCCAGCTCTCCCAGATGCCGGCGGTGGGCTTTTCGCCAAAGCGGAACAGCAAGTGATCGTACACCCAGATCGAATCAAAGCCGGCGGCCTCGGCGCGCAGCGCGTGCGCGCGGATAGTGGCGTAGCTCGGCGTGCCGCCCAGCGCGTCGTCCTCGGCGATCGGCATCACCAGGCCGATCTTCATTGTCTGAGTCGCGGAAGCGTCCATATGCGCACAGCTCCTTTCGCCCGGCGGGCATGCGGGTATCGTAGCATGAAATAAGACGCGCCGTGGCGGCGATCTATGTTGCCTGCGGCGCGCGGCCACTCGATTGCGCTATGGTATGATTGACACGCATACGCGCTGGGATCCGGGGGCGGCAAAGCCGCCCCCGAAAACTTCCTTTTTGGCCGGTCGCGGCCACGGC
>CALLYN010000601.1 GCA_937858455.1 uncultured Kouleothrix sp. | reverse complement strand
ATCGCGTCGCGCTCGCGCGCAAGCGCAGGGCAGGCCGCGCCAAGCGCCGCGACGACCGTCTCGGACAGCCGGGCGAGGAACGGGCCATCGATGCCGAGCGCGTGGCCGTAGCGCGCGGCCCGACGGATCAGCCGGCGCACGATGTAGGGCTGGTCGGCATTGCCGGGGCGCACGCCCTCGGACAGCACGCACACCGCCGCGCGCGCGTGGTCGGCGATCACGCGGGTGGCAAAGGTATCGCGGCGGCGCGCCAGCGCCTCAATCGCGCCAACGATCGGCGCGAACAGGTCGGTCTCGTAGATCGACGGCACGCCCTGGACGATCGGCAGCAGGCGCTCGAGGCCCATGCCCAGGTCGATGTTGTGCTGCGCCAGCGGCCGGTACCCGCCGCCGGCTGCCTGGTCGTACTGCATAAACACATTGTTGCCGACCTCCCAGAAGCGCGCGGGGTTGCTCACGGGTGTTTCGCCGGGCGGGCCGCCGGGCTCGGTATCGTAGAAGATCTCGGAGTCGGGGCCGCACGGCCCGGTCGCGCCAGCCGGCCCCCACCAGTTCTCGCTCTTGGGCAGGAACAAGATGCGCTCGGCGGGGATGCCCAGCGCGCGCCATACCGCCGCGGCCTCGTCGTCGCGCGACGCGTCGGCGTCGCCCGCGAAGCACGTCACGTACATCCGCGCCGGGTCGAGCCCAAGGCGCTCGGTGAGAAAGCCGTAGCTCAGGCGGATGGCGGTGTCTTTCCAGTAGTCGCCGAGCGACCAGTTGCCGAGCATCTCGAACAGCGTCAGGTGGTGCGCGTCGCCGACCTCGAGAATATCGTTGGTGCGCAGGCAGGGCTGAACATTCGCCAGCCGCCGGCCGGCCGGGTGCGGCGCACCGAGCAGAAACGGCACCAGCGGGTGCATGCCAGCGGTAGTGAACAGCACGCTTGAGTCGTTCTCGGGCAGCAGCGGCGCCGCGCCGACGATCGCGTGGCCGTGCGCGTGCTGGTAGTCAAGAAACGCCTGGCGTAGAGTTTGCGCGTCCATTGTGTCTGCCTCCTTTGTGTGCGCGCCCTGCGGGCGGCTGCCAGCCTTCGGCAGGGCGGTTCAATACTATGTATTGCGTGCGGTTTTTCCGCACGCAGAGGATGGACAAGTACTATGCTGCCGCACCTACACTGATACACGAGCGGCGCGCCGGGCCAACAAAAAACGCCCTTGAGCATGATGCTCAAGGACGGATAGTTCCGCGGTACCACCTTGGTTGGGGCCTGCGCCCCCACTCTGCCGCCGCGGCGCACACAGGTGCGCGAGGGCGCGTCCCGATGACGGGGGACTCAACCGGCCAACCTTTGTGCCGGGGAAGTGGCAGGCAATGCTCGGAGCAGCGTAGCCCCAGAGATCGCTCGGCAGACCCGGCCTTTCGGCGGCAACTCAGGTGTGGCTTCGGCGCTGGCGTGCTGGTCGAGCTTCCACCATCCTCGACTCGCTGGTTTCCCGGCCGGGCGCGTACTCTTCACCGTCGGCGTTGTTCGATCTTCGATTGTGCGTGCCACTGTACCACAGCAGCGTGGCGGTTGTCAACGGTATTTACTCGTAGCGCAGCGCCACAATTGGCCGCAGGCGCGCGGCGCGCAGCGCCGGGAAGAAGCCGAAGCACAGCGCCACAGCCAGCGTCACGCTGGTGGCCAGCACCAGCGAGCCAAGCGACACCACCGCGCGCGCACCCTCCATCTGCAGCACGCTCACGAGCAAGAACGTGCCGCCGCCCGAGAGCAGAAAGCCGAAGCCGATGCCGATCGCGCCGCCGATCAGGCACAGCACCACCGCCTCGATCAAGAACTGCAGCAGAATATCGCGCGCGCGGGCGCCGACGGCCTTGCGCAGGCCGATCTCGCGGGTGCGCTGCGTCACGCTCACCAGCATGATATTCATGATGCCGATGCCGCCCACCAGCAGCGAGATGCCGCCAATCACGCCGAGAAAGGCGTTGAAGCCGGCCAGGATCGAGCGGAACTGCGTCATCAGCTGCTCGGAGCTTTCGACGCTGAAGTCGTTGCTCTGGTAGGTGAGCCGGTGGCGCTCGCGCAGCACCTGCGTCACCTGGCGCAGCGCCGCGTCGGCCTGGTCGCGCTCGCGCACCTGCACCGTAAGCTGCGACACGTCGACCTGAGCGCTGAGCTGGTTGCGGAACAGCCGGTTGCGCGCGGTGCTGTAGGGCACGTACACCTGCTCGGCCGGGTTCTGCTGGCTAGCCTGGTTGGCCTTGGTGAACAGCACGCCCACCACCTCGAAGTTCACGCCGTTGATGGTGATACGCCGGCCCGGCGCGCCGTCGGCGCCGCCAAACAGATCCTGGGCCACGGTGCGGCCGATCACCGCCACGCGCGCCCCGTCACGCTCCTCGGCGTCGGTGTAGTAGCGACCCGGCCCGAGCAGATTGGTGCTCACCGTGAAGTAGTTCGGCGTCGCGCCGACCACCTGATAGTCGAAGCGATCCTTGCCGGCGTCGACAATACCGCGGCCGTCGAACTGCTTCACCACCGTCGCGACCATTGGCGCCGCGCCGGGCTGCATCAGCGCGTCGGCGTCGGCGGCGGTGAGCCGCGGGGTCAGCTGCTCGTCGCTGGCGGCCGGGTCGATCTGCGGCGTGACCGTCAGGCGGCCAACGCCGAGCTTGCCGAACTCGCTTTCGACGAAGTTCGAGTAGCCGGTGCCGATCGCCAGCATGCCCACCACCGTGCCAACGCCGATGATAATGCCGAGCATAGTCAGCAGCGCGCGCAGCTTGTTGATCATGAGCGCGCTCCAGGCCACGCGAAATGCCTCTGCTAAATTCATCGCATTGTTCCTTGGTTATCGCTACACATAGGCCGCCGGTGTTGGCCTTCGGCGGGAAACAGCACACAGAAGATGGGCACGTTCTACGCTTTAGGCAGCCAAATAACGCACCTGCGTAGATCCTGTGGATATCACTCGGATCGCAGCGCCGTGATCGGGCTAAGCCGCGCGGCGGTAAGCGCCGGGAAGAAACCAAAGGCAACGCCAATCAGCGACGAGACGGCCGTGGCCAGCAGGATCGCGCCAAGTGTAACGGTAGCCCTGGCGCCCTCGGCCTGGAACACGCTCAGCAGCACAAACGTACCGCCAAACGAGAACAGGTAGCCCAGCCCGATGCCGATCGCGCCGCCGATCAGGCACAGCACCACCGCCTCGATCAGAAACTGGAACAGAATATCGCGCGGGCGGGCGCCGACGGCCTTGCGCAGGCCGATCTCGCGGGTGCGCTCGGCCACGCTCACCAGCATGATATTCATGATGCCGATGCCGCCTACCAGCAGCGCAATGCCGGCCACCAGGCCGAGGAACGCGCTGAAGCCGCTGATGATCCCGCCGACCTGGTCGGCGATTTGCTGCGGGTTGAGCACGGTGAAGTCGTTGTTCTGGTACGTCAGGCGGTGGCGCTCGCGCAATACCTGCGTCACCTGGCGAATGGCGGCGTCGATCTGGTCGCGGCCGCGCGCCTTGACGAGCAAGAAATCGACGTCGACCTTCGACGACAGCACCTGGTTGCGGAACAGCCGGTCGCGCGCGGTGCTGTAGGGCACAAACAGCGCCTGGCCTGGGTCGCCGCCGATGCCGATGCCGCGCTTGGTATCGAGCACGCCGACCACCTCGAAGCCCACGCCATTGATCGTAATGCGCCGCCCAAGGCCATCGTTCGCGCTGCCGAACAGCTTCTTGGCCACATCGCCGCCCAGCACCACCACCCGCGTGCTGTCGCGCTCGTCGGCGGCGCTGTAGACTTTGCCGGCGCCGAATTTCTTCGGCAGAATGCTGAAGTAGCTTGGCGTGACGCCGTTGACGGTATAGGTGTACTGCTTGCCGCCCGCGCTCACCTGGGCATCGCGGCTGAGCTGGGCGGCCACGCCGTCGGTGGCGGGGGCCGCGCCTGGCAGGGCCAGCGCCTCAGCGTCGGCGGCGGTGAGCTGCGGCGCCTGCTGCGCGCTAACCTTGCGGTCGGTCGAGCCGGCGAAGATATAGAACGAGCCAATGCCGAGCTGGTCGAACTGGGTATCGAGGTACTGGCGGAAGCCATTGCCAAGCGCCAGCATGCCGATCACCGCGCCTACGCCGATGATGATACCGAGCATCGTGAGCAGCGAGCGCAACTTATTGGTTCGCAGCGCGATCAGCGCCACGCGCAGAGACTCGAGAAGGTTCATCGCTCACACCTTCGAATAAGATCTGCAATCTGCCAAACACATACGCCCCGGCGCAAGCCCTGGATACACGCTGAATAGAGCTAGAGCTTACGCAGTTTAAGGCTTCACCTTGAACTCCGGGCTGCTACGCGGCGATGCGCTCGGGCATCTGCGTCGCCACCTCCAGCGGCGCGGGCACCAGCTCGTCGCTGGCCACCAGGCCGTCGCGCACGCTGATCACGCGGCGGGCGTGGCGCGCCACCTCGGGGTCGTGCGTCACCAAGATCACCGTGATGCCCTGCTCGCGGTTGAGCCGCTGGAAAATGCCCATGATCTCCTCGCCGGTGCGGGTGTCGAGCGCGCCGGTCGGCTCGTCGGCCATGATGATACGCGGGCGGTTCACCAGCGCGCGGGCAATCGCCACGCGCTGCTGCTGGCCGCCGGAAAGCTCGTTGGGCTTGTGGTGCAGGC
>CALLYN010000600.1 GCA_937858455.1 uncultured Kouleothrix sp. | reverse complement strand
AGCGCCGTCGCCGCGCCAAAGCCCAGCAGGTCGCGCTGGCCGTCCCAGCCGATCAGCTGGCCGAGGAACAGCACCGCCATCACCAGCACCACCACGCCGATCAGCTTGTCCTTCAGGTCGTCGAGCGAGTGGATCTCGAGCCACTCCGGCAGCGGCAGCTGGTCGTCGATAAACAGCTCGTACAGGCCGATCGCGATCACATACAGCACCGTCGCCAGCAGCAGCAGATCGACCAGCTCGATCGCCGCGAGCACCAGCGCCTTGCTTTTGGCAAGCGAGCCGGCGGCGATGCCCGCCAGCAGCACGTAGGTCTGGGCCGCGCCGTACAGCAGCAGCGCGGTGGCGAGCAGCAGGATCGCCGCGGCGGCGATCGCGATCAGGTAGCGGCTGGCAGAGATAATGCGGCGCGGCATACTGCTAGCGCACCGTCGCGACGCGCGCCGGGTGGCTGGCCTCGTAGGCTGCGGTGCTGGCCTCTTCCGCCAGCAGGAAGCCCATCTGGTCGACGCCATTCAGCAGGCAGTGCTTGGCGAAGCCGTCGATCGGGAAGCTGACCGCCTGGCCGCCGGGCAGGATCAGCTGCTGGCTGGCGAGGTCGATCGTCACGCTGGTGGCCGGGTCTTCGTCGAACAGGCTCACGAGCTGGTAGTACGTCTCGCTGTCGACCTGGATCGGCAGCAGGCCGTTTTTCAGCGAGTTGTTGCGGAAAATATCGGCGAAGTAGGTGCTGATCACCGCCTTGAAGCCATAGCCCTGCAGCGCCCAGGGCGCGTGCTCGCGCGACGAGCCGCAGCCGAAGTTGTTGCCGGCTACGAGCACCTCGGCGCCCTGCACGTCGGGGCGGTTCAGCACAAAATCGTCCTTCGGGCTGCCGTCGGCGTTGTAGCGCCACGACTGGAACAGCCCCTCGCCCAGCCCCGACTTATCGGTCACCTTCAGGTACTTGGCCGGGATGATCTGGTCGGTGTCGATGTTCTCGAGCGGCAGCGCCACAATCCGCGCGCTGAAGGTTTTGATTGGATCCATGCTATTCTTCTTTCTTCTTGTTGCTCAGGCCGATGATTGCGTGGGCCTGCTCGCCTGCCTGCCGCTCCTGCGTGCGGCGGCGATGTGTTGCAGTGTGGCGGTTTCGGCAATGCTGAAACCGCCACACTGCTGTTCCCCTTGCGTGCCACAAAGACTCGAAGGCGCGCTGCAGCTGGATAGCCTTTGCGTCTTTGTGTCTTTGTGGCTATGTGAAACATATTGGGGCTAGCCCAGCAGCTCGCGCGGGTCGGCGACGGCGCCGGCCAGCGCCGAGGCAGCGGCGGTGACCGGGCTGGCCAGGAAGGTACGTGCGCCTGGCCCCTGGCGGCCCTCGAAATTTCTATTGCTGGTGGAAACCGCGTACTTGCCGGCGGGCACCTTGTCGTCGTTCATCGCCAGGCAGGCCGAGCAGCCGGCCTCGCGCCACTCGGCGCCGGCCGCCTTGAAGATCGTGTGCAGGCCCTCGGCCTCGGCCTGCTTCTTGACCTGCTGGCTGCCCGGCACGACCATGACGCGCACGCCGTCGGCCACCTTGCGGCCTGCCATCAAGCCGGCGGCCTGGCGCAGGTCGCTGATGCGCGAGTTCGTGCAGCTGCCGATGAACACCATGTCGATCTTCTGGCCGAGCATCGGCTGGCCGGGCTGGAGATCCATGTAGCGCAGCGCCTTGTCGAGCGCCACGCGCTGGCTCGGGTCGCTCAGCTCGCCCGGGTTGGGGATGTGGCCGGTGATCGGCAGGCCCATGCCGGGGTTGGTGCCGTAGGTAATCATCGGCGTCAGCGTGTTGGCGTCGAGCGTCACCTCGGCGTCGTAGGCCGCGCCGTCGTCGGTGGGCAGCGCGCGCCACTGCGCCAGCGCCGCGTCCCAGTCGGCGCCCTGTGGCGCGTAGGGCCGGCCGGCGATGTAGTTGAAGGTTGTGTCGTCGGGTGCCACCAGGCCGGCGCGCGCGCCGCCCTCGATCGACATATTGCAGATCGTCATGCGCTCTTCCATGCTGAGTGCGCGGATGGCCTCGCCCATATACTCGACCACATGGCCGGTGCCGCCGCCGACGCCAATCTTGGCGATGATCGCCAGGATGATATCCTTGGCGGTCACGCCCTTCTGCAGGCGGCCGTCGACGCGGATGGCCATGGTTTTCGGCTTGCTCTGGATCAGGCACTGGCTGGCGAGCACGTGGGCCACCTCGGAGGTGCCGATGCCGAAGGCCAGCGCGCCGAACGCGCCGTGGGTGCTGGTGTGGCTGTCGCCGCAGACGATCGTCATGCCCGGCTGGGTGAGGCCCTGCTCGGGGCCGATCACGTGCACAATGCCCTGCTTATCGCTGCCGAGCGCGAACAGCGGGATGCCGAACTCGGCGCAGTTGCGCTCGAGCTGGCTCAGCTGCGCGGCGGCCTGCGCGTCGAGCACCGGAATGATCCCGTCGGCGCCGCGCGGCGTGGTCGGCGTCGAGTGGTCCATCGTCGCCAGCGTGTGGTCGGGGCGGCGCACCTTCAGCCCGCGCGCGCGCAGCTCGCTGAACGCCTGCGGCGAGGTCACCTCGTGGATCAGGTGCAGGTCGATATACAGCACCGCCGGCGTCTCGGGCGTCTCGGGCCGGACGATGTGGGTCTGCCAGATCTTCTCGAACAGGGTTTTTGGTTGGGTTGTCATTCCTTGCTCTCTTCCATGGCCTTGCAGGCCGGCAAATGGTTTGGCATAGATCATGTGATTCCTGCGCTATCGATTGCCCCACCCCCTGCCCCGCCTGCGGGGAAGGGGTTCTATTTTTGTGGTGCGGCGGGCGCTACGCGCCCGCC
>CALLYN010000599.1 GCA_937858455.1 uncultured Kouleothrix sp. | reverse complement strand
CCTGCCCGCCGAGCCCGACCCGCGCGCGCTGGCGCGCTTTCTGGCCGAGCGCCAGCGCGCCGACCCCGAGCGCTTCCCCGACCTCTCGCTGGCGGTGGTCAAGCTGCTCGGCTCGGGCGAGTATGCGCTGGTCGAGCCGGGCGCCGATCACTCAGGCCACTTCGGCCTTGCCGTGGCCGACTACACCCACGCCACCGCGCCCAACCGCCGCTATGCCGACGTAGTGATCCAGCGGCTGGTCAAGGCGCTGCTGGCCAGCGCGCCCGCGCCCTATGCGCCCGACGAGCTGGCCGCGCTGGCGGCCCACTGTACCGAGCGCGACAAAGCCGGCAAGAAGGTCGAGCGGCGCATGCGCAAGTACGCCGCCGTGGCGCTGATGCGCGACCGGGTGGGCGGCGTGTTCGACGCGATCGTGACCGGCGCGGCGGCCAAGGGCACCTACGTGCGCCTGCTGAGCCCGCCGGTCGAGGGCCGCGTGGTGCGCGGCGAAGAGGGCATGGACGTGGGCGACCACGTGCGCGTGCGGCTTGTCGGCACCGACGCCGCGCGCGGCTTTATCGATTTCGCGCGGGCATAGGCGCCAGGCGCGCTGCGCAGCTACAGGAGGAAAGGTTCATGCGAGCCGACGCTCAGACCACCATCGCGCTTGAAGATGTGCCGCGCTACCCGACGCCGGGCATGGCCATCCCCGGCGCGATCGACTTTAGCCCCGACGACGCGCTGATCACGTTTTTGCTCAGCCCGGATCGCACGCTGACGCGCCAGCTCTACGCCTTCGACCCGGCCACCGGCGAGCGGCGCCTGCTGCTGGCCCCGGCCGACGGCGGCGCCACCGAGCAGAATCTCTCGCTCGAAGAGAAGCTGCGCCGCGAGCGCGCCCGCCAGCTCGAGGTCGGCGTCACCAGCTACAGCTGGGCCCAGCACGGCCAGCGCATCCTCGTGCCGCTGCGCGGCGACATCTACGTGCAGGACGGCCCAGGCGCACAGCTGCGCCTGCTGGTGGCCGGCGGCGGCGCGCCCGCGATCTCGCCGGTGCTCTCGCCCGACGGCGCGCTGGTGGCGTATGTGCAGGACTCCGAGCTGTACGTGGTGCCCGCCGACGGCAGCGCCGCGCCGCGCCAGCTGACCCACGACGCGCGCGGCACCGGCAAGACCAACGGCCTGGCCGAGTATGCGGCTCAGGAAGAGATGCACCGCTCTATGGGCTTCTGGTGGTCGCCCGACAGCCGCTCGATCGCGTTTGAGCAGGTCGACGAGACGCACATCCCGGTGTACCGGATCGTGCACCAGGGCAGCGACGCGGTAGGCCAGGGCGCGCAGGAAGACCACCGCTACCCGTTCGCCGGCCAGCCCAACGCGCGCGTGCGCCTCGGCGTGGTGCCGGTGTCCGGCGCGGGCGCCGAGCCGGTGTGGATGGATCTTGGCGGCGACGACGATATCTACCTCGCGCGGGTGAGGTGGTTCCGCGACGGCAGCCTGAGCGCGCAGATCCAGAACCGCGCCCAGTCGCAGCTCGACCTCGCGCAGTTCGACCCGGACTCGGGCGAGCGGCGCGACCTGCTGCGCGAAACCAGCGACGTGTGGGTCAACCTTCACGATATGCTCAAGCCGCTGAAGGATGGCGGCTTTGTGTGGGCCTCCGAGCGCAGCGGCTTCCAGCACCTGTACCTCTGCGCCGCCGATGGGCGCCTGACGCGCCAGCTGACGAGTGGCGACTGGATGGTGACAAGCCTGGCCGGCGTCGACGAGGCGCGCGGCCTGGTGTACTTCACCGGCACCCGCGACGGCCCGACCGAGACGCATCTGTACGTGGCGCCGCTGGCCGGCGGCGAGCCGCGCCGCATTACCCAGGCGCCCGGCCGCCACCAGGTGGTGCTCGACAACGCGCTGCGCCGGTTTGTCGATACCCACGACGCGCTCGACGCGCCGCCGACGGTGGCGCTGCGATCGCTCGACGACGGCGCGCTGATCGCGACGATCTTCGACGAGCGCGACCCGCGCGTCGACGCGCTGAACCTGGCGCCGCCCGAGCTGGTGACGCTCGCCAGCCGCGACGGCGTGCCGTTGCACGGTGCGCTGTTTCGCCCAGATGCGCGCTTTGGCGCCGGCCCATTCCCGACGATCGTATATGTGTACGGCGGGCCGCACGTACAGCTGGTGGCGAACAGCTGGCCGCTGACGGCCAATATGCGCGCGCAGTACCTGCGCAGCCTCGGCTTCCTGGTGTTCGTGCTCGACAATCGCGGCAGCGCCAGGCGCGGCCTGGCCTTCGAGGGCGCGATCAGGCACCATATGGGCGACGTCGAAGTGCGCGACCAGGCCGACGGCGTGGCGTGGCTGGTGGCGCAGGGCCTGGCCGACCCGGCGCGCGTGGGCGTGTATGGCTGGAGCTACGGCGGCTATATGGCCTGCATGTGCTTGGCGCGCGCGCCCGAGACGTTCAAGCTGGCTGTGGCCGGCGCGCCGGTGACGCACTGGGATGGCTACGATACGCACTACACCGAGCGCTACATGGGCACGCCGCAGCACAACCCCGCAGGGTATGCCGCCAGCAGCGTGATGCACCATGTCGGCAATATTCGCGGCAAGCTCATGCTGGTGCACGGCCTGATCGACGAAAACGTGCACTTCCGCCACACCGCGCGGCTGATCGGCGCGCTCGTGCGCGCGCGCAAGCCCTACGACCTGCTGCTGTTTCCCGACGAGCGCCACTCGCCGCGCGCCCTGGCCGACCGGATCTACATGGAAGAGCGGATCGTCGAGTATTTCCAGCAGTATCTGTGAGCCTCGCCGGGCGCGCCAGCGCCCGAGGCCGGGCGCCGCGCTCGGAGGCGTGCGATGGCCGGTACATCCACTGCGCTGTTTGTGGGCCTCGACATTGGCGGCACCAAGCTGATGGTGGCGGCGGCCGGCCAGGATGGGCAGATCCTGCGACGCACGCGCGCCCCGACGCCGGCCCGCCTGGGCGAAGGGCTCGCGCTGCTGAACCAGCTGATCGCCACGGTGGCGCAGGGCCAGCCGATCGCTGGGATCGGCGCGGCGATTGGCGGCCCGCTCGATGCCGCCAGCGGCGTCGTCTCGCCGCTGCACCAGCCGGATTGGCGCGAGGTGCCGCTGAAGCAGCTGCTCGAGGCGCGCTGGGCTTGCCCGTTCGCCGTCGATGTCGACACCAACGTAGCGGCGCTGGGCGAGTACACCCTCGGGCGGCTCGACGTGCCGCGCTTTCTGTATATCACGCTCAGCACTGGCATGGGCGGCGGCTTTCTTGTCGACGGCGCGATCTACCACGGTATGCGCGGCGCGCACCCCGAAGTTGGCCACCAGTCGATCCCATTCCGCGCGCCGCACCCCGAGCGCGTGGCCTGCGAGTGTGGCGCGCCCGACTGCCTCGAAGCGCTGATCTCGGGCAATGGCATCCGGCGCGTCTACGGCAAGCCGGCCGAGCAGCTTGGCGATGCCGAGTGGGACGAGGTGGCCTATAACCTCGGCCAGGGGCTGCGCAACCTCGCCGCGATCTACCTGCCGGACATGATCGTCCTGGGCGGCGGCGTGGCGGTCGGCGGCGGCGAGCGGCTGATCGGCGCGGCCCGCCGCGTGATGGCCGAGCGCCTGAAGCTGGTGCCGCACCCCGAGGTGCGCCTCAGCCAGCTCGGCTACGACACCGCGCTGCTCGGCGCGGTTACCCTGGCGCGCCGCACAAGAAAACACAAGTAATCAAACGGAGTTGGTATTAATCTGCTTGGTGGGGGTTTGGGGGCGGCTTCGCCG
>CALLYN010000598.1 GCA_937858455.1 uncultured Kouleothrix sp. | reverse complement strand
GCCCAACCAGCCACGCAGCCTACCGCGCACTGGCGCGCCAGCCGACCGGCCGGCCTGGCTGCTGCTGGTTGGGTCGGCGATGGTGCTGGGCGGCTGGCTAGCCTCGCGGCGGGCGCGCAGCTAGGCCGCAAGGTGGCGGGATGGAGGTGGTGTAGCGCGCGGGTGGGCTCAGCTGCAGGGCGAGTTGCTCCAGCCCGAGCGAAACTCGCGCACGCCGCCATCTTCAGGGGTATAGGCGTGGCGCCAGGTGCAGCCGGTATCGTTGCCGAGCAGGTGAATGCTCACCGACGGCGTGGCCGAAGTCGTGGCCACGCGGTGGATGTCGCCCTCGGGCGGCAGCAGCACGTAGAAATCGCCGGGGCGCAGGTGGTTGCGCTCGGCCAGCGCAAGCGGCGCGCGCTGGGCATCGGCAGGCCCGGCGTGGCGAAACACCTCTTCGTCCTGCTCGCCGGCGTACAGCCCGACCAACCCCCACGCCAGGTGATCGTGCACGGGCGTGGCCGCGCCGGGCGGCACCACCAGCGCGAACAGCGACAGCCCGCCGTCGGCGGCGCGGTAGATCAGCCAGGTGGCGATGCCGCCGCCCATGCCGCCGCTGGTGTCGGGCTGGCGAAACGCCTCGGGCAGCCAGCCCTCGTCGGCCAGCAGCGCGGCGAAGGCCGGCCGCATGGCGTGCATCGCCTGATCGGGCGGGGCCGCAGCCAGCGCCTGGCGTACCGCGCCGACAAACGCGCGCACGGCCGGGGTATCGAGCACGTACTCATCGGCCATAGCCTACCTCCCTCGCTCGCCGCGCACATACGGCAGGCCCAGCGCGGCCGGCGCGCCCAGGCGGTTGCGCACCGCCTCGCGCGAGCCGAGCACCAGAATAATGATCGTGAAGGCGTACGGCAGCATCTGCAGGAAGAAGCCAAGGTACGGGTTATAGAAGAACGGGTTGCGCGCGCCAAAAAGCACCGTCGGGCCTTGAATGTCGAGAATCAGCCGCCGCAGCGCGCCAAAGGCGTACGCGCCGAACATCGCGCGCAGCGGGTTCCACTGCGCGAAGATCACCAGGCCCACGGCGATCCACCCCTGGCCGCTAGTCGTCAGCTCGCTGAACCAGCCCGGCGACACCGCCAGGCTGATCGTCGCGCCGGCCAGCCCGGCCAGCACCCCGCCGACAAACACGTACAGGTAGCGCAGGCGATAGATATTCACGCCCATCGAGTCGGCCGCGGCCGGGTATTCGCCCACCGCGCGGAGGTTCATGCCTGGGCGGGTGTGGTAGACATAGTACCAGGCGGCCGGGGCCAGCAGGTAGCCCAGGTACACCAGCGGGCTCTGGTTGGCAAAGAAGATCGGCCCGACCACCGGGATGCTGGCGAGCAGCGGGATCGAGAATGGCTCGATCAGCGCGCCCCCGCCGGCCTTGCTGAGCCCCTCGCCGAACACCAGGCTCAGGCCGGTGCCCACAAACGTGAGCGCCAGCCCGCTCACCACCTGGTCGGCCTGCAGGTGGATGGTGATCAGCGCGTGCAGCTGGCTCAGCAGCCCGGCCACCAGCATGGCCGCCAGCACCCCCAGCCAGGCGTTGCCGGTCAGCAGCGCCACGCTGAACGCCGTCATCGCGCCCATCAGCATCATGCCCTCGACGCCCAGGTTCAGCACGCCGGCGCGCTCGGCAAAAATTTCGCCGATGGTGGCGAACAGCAGCACCGTGCCGCTCGCCACGCCCGCCTGCAGGATGATGGTTGGATCCATACGTTCCTTTGGTTGCAGGTTGCAAGCTTAGAAGGTTAAACAGCGTGCTCGCATTCAGGCGTTCAAACGTTCAACGCGCTGCAGCCGCACGCGGTAGCGCAGCAGAAAGTCGCTGGCGATCAGGCATACCAGGATGATGCCCTGGATCATCTTGGGGATGCCCGAGGGCTGGATCTCGCGCCCGGCCAGGATCAGCGCGCCAAACAGGATCGACACGATCACGATCACGAACGGGTTGAGCTTGGCCAGCCAGGCCACGATGATGCCGGTGAAGCCGTAGCCCGGCGAGATCTGGCCCTGCAGCCGGTGCACCACGCCGCTGATTTCCGACATGCCCGCCAGGCCGGCGAGCGCGCCCGAGAGCATCAGCACCAGCACGGTGTGCCGCGCGATCGGCACGCCGGCATACTGCGCCGCGCGCGGGTTGTCGCCGATCAGCCGGATCTCGTAGCCCCAGCGGCTGTGGTATAGGATCAGCCACACCACGACGACGGCCACCAGCGCAAACAGCAGGCCCATGTGCGTCGTCAGCCCGCTGAACCAGTCGACATAATCGGCATAGTCGGTCAGGCGCGGCAGCCAGGCGTTCTTCGGGAATGTCTTGCTCATCTGGAAGCCGCCCTCGCTCCAGACGCCGAAGATAAAGAAGTCGTTCCAGGCGATCGCAATGTAGTTGAGCATCAGCGTCGAGATGATCTCGTTGACGTTGAAGCGCGCCTTCAGCACCCCAGGGATGAAGCCCCACAGCGCACCGGCGGCCATGCCGGCCAGCAGCATCAGCGGGATCACCAGCCAGCGCGAGGTGTCTTCGGCCACCAGCGGGATGAGCACCACCGCGCTGGCGCCCCACGCGCCCATGAAGAACTGGCCCTCGGCGCCAATGTTCCACAGCCGCATGCGGAAGGCGACCGAGCACGCCAGCCCAACGATCATGAGCGGGATGGCTTTGATCAGCGTGTCGGAGAAGACATCAATGCTGCCGAACGACGATCGGGCGATCTGGCCATACGCCGCCAGCGGGTCGCCGCCCACCAGCGCCAGCACAATCGCGCCGATCGCGAGCGCCAGCACAATCGCGCCGATCGATACCAGCGGCGGCAGCCAGGCAGGCACAACCTCGCGCGGCACGGCGCGCACGCCGAACGGCAGCCCGCGCCGCGGGGAAACAGGCACTTCCGCACTCATAGCGCTCCTGACGAGCCAGTCATGAGCTGGCCGATCCACTCGACATCGCCGGACTCGACATCGCCGACGATCGTGCCCTCGTAGATCACGGCGATCCGGTCGCTCAGCGACAGCAGCTCCTCGAGCTCTTCCGAGACCAGCAGAATTGCCACGCCCTGCTTGCGCTGCTCGAGCAGCAGGTTGTGCACCACCTCTACCGCGCCCACGTCGAGCCCCTGCGTCGGCTGCATGGCGATCATCGCCTTGGGCTTGGTGCTGATCTCGCGCGCCAGGATCAGGCGCTGCAGGTTGCCGCCCGAGAGCAGGCGCGCCTGCGTCTCGACCGATGGCGCGCTGATCTCGTAGCTGTGCTTGAGCCGGTTGGCGAAGGCGGCCGCCTCGCCGGCATCGAGCCGCCAGCCGCGCCCGATCGGCTCCTCGGCGTACTGCTTCATGATCAGGTTGTCGGTCAGGCTGAGGTTGGGCGAGCTGCCGACTTTGTTGCGGTCTTCGGGCACGTGCGCCAGCCCGCGCTCGATCGCCTTGCGCACCGGCTGGTTGGTCAGGTTCTCGCCGTTCAGCCGCACCCGGCCACTCTTGGCGCGCCGCAGCCCGGTGATCACTTCCGAAAGCTCGCGCTGGCCGTTGCCGGCCACCCCAGCCAGGCCCACGATCTCGCCGGCGCGCACCTCCAGGCTCAGGCCGCGCAGCGCCGGCACACCGCGGTCGTTGTCGGCGTGCAGATCTTCGATCTGCAGTACCACCGGCCCTGGCTCCTGCGCCTCGCGATGCACCCGGAACAGCACGTCGCGCCCGACCATCAGGCGCGCCAGCTCGGCGGTGGTGCTGCCCTTCGTCGCCACGTCGGCGGCGGTCACGCGGCCGCGCCGCATCACCGTCACTCGGTCGGCGATCGACATAACTTCGTTGAGCTTGTGGCTGATGAAGATGATCGACTTGCCCTGCTGGGTCATGTTGCGCAGCGTCTTGAACAGCTGCTCGGTCTCTTGCGGGCCGAGCACCGCCGTCGGCTCGTCGAGGATCAGCACGTCGGCGCCGCGATACAGCATCTTGAGGATCTCGACGCGCTGCTGCTCGCCAACCGAGAGCTGCCAGATCTTGGCCTTGGGGTCGACTTTCAGGCCGAACCGCTCGCCCAGCTCGGACACCACGCGCTCGTTCTCGGCCAGGCGCAGCCAGAAGCGTGGGTGCGTCAGCCCTAGCAGAATGTTCTCGGTGACCGACTGCGACGGCACGAGCATGAAGTGCTGGTGGATCATGCCAATGCCGGCCTGGATGGCCTGGCGCGGCGAGCCGAACTGCACCGCCTTGCCGTGCACCTCGATCGCGCCGGCGTCGGCGCGGTAGAGGCCGGCCAGGATGTTCATCAGCGTGCTTTTGCCGGCCCCGTTCTCGCCCAGCAGCGCGTGGATCTCGCCGCGCCGCAGATCAAAGTCGACATGATCGCTTGCCAATACGCCGGGGAAGCGCTTGACAATACCGCGCATGGTGACGACATTCGGCGTATCTGTCATGGTTGCAGCACTATCTTGTTGAAACTCAGGCGACAAGGAGAGCTGGGGCGAAAGAGCGCGTCTCTTTGCCTCGCGCTCTCCTTGTCGCCTCGCGCGGCCTAGCTGGCCTTCGGCAGCTCGGCGCTCACGCCCTCGGCCCACCAGTACATGCAGAACTTGCAGCCCGACTTCTTGTCGAACTGGTCGAGGTCGCCCTGTTCAAGCTTGGCGCCTGCGGGCACGACCTCCTTGCCGGTGTTGTCCTTGATCGGGCCGGAGAACACGTCGAAGCGCGTGAACTCGCCCTTCTGCATCTTGGCCAGCGTGTCCTTCACCTGCTGGATCACCTCGGGCGGCAGGTCGGCCACGCCCTTGGTCGGCTGCTGGCCCTCCATAAAGCCATATAGCCCAAGGCCGCCGCTGTCGGCGTCGAAGTAGTCGTAGCCGACCTTATAGCTGCCATCCTGCACGCCCTTGGCCACCTTGGCATAGATCGGGCCCCAGTTCCAGTACGGCGCGGTGAGGCAGCGCTCGACCTTGCAGCCGCCAGCCCAGTCGTAGGTGATGCCCCACTTGCCCTTCTCCTGGGCCACGTCGGCCGAGGCGGGCGTGTCGGCGCCGGTGAACACCACCTGCGCGCCGGCGTCGAACAGCGAGGCCGCGCCCTCTTTCTCCTTCACCGGGTCGTGCCAGGTGTTGATCCAGCGCACGTCGAGCGTACACTCGGGGCATGTCTTGCGCATGCCCAGCGCGAAGGCGTTGCCCAGGCGCAGCTCCTCGGGGATCGGGAACGTGGCCATGTAGCCGAGCTTGGGGTTGCCGTCCTTCTTGGCGCGCGCGCCGGCCAGCATGCCCGCCAGGTACTTCATGCTCTCCATCGCGCCGAACAGGTTGCCGAAGTTCTTGTTGTTCGTCTTGAAGCCGCTGATGTGCACATAGGTGATCTTGGGGAACTCCTCGGCCACCGTAGCCATCGGATCCATGAAGCCGAACGAGGTGCCCAGGATCAGGTTGAAGCCCTTGCGCGAGAGGCTGCGGAACACCTGCTCGGAGTCGGCGCCCTCGGGCACATTCTCGACATACGCGGTGTGCACGTTCGCCACGTTCTTCTCGACGAACTGCAGGCCCTCGTAGTGCGCCTGCGACCAGCCGCCGTCGTCGTGCGGGCCGATCAGCACCATCGCAATATTGAACTTGCCGTCCTCGACGGCGGGAATCTGGAACTTGCCCTCGGTGGTTGCGCCGCCCCCGGCCGCCGGGGCTGCCGTGGCACCAGCGGCCGGCGCGTTGCCGCC
>CALLYN010000597.1 GCA_937858455.1 uncultured Kouleothrix sp. | reverse complement strand
CGAGCGCGGCTGCCCGGCGCGGGCGCGGCGGCGCGCGGCTACGCGCTCGCGGCTGTTCGGCTGGTTGTAGTCGAATCGCTCCATAGCATTCAGAAGCCGGAAATCGGCATTCGTAATAAAAGCAGTAGCTATTCTGCCTTCTGGCTTGTGCCGTCTGTCTTCTCGCCCTGCCGCTCGATCGCCAGCGCGATCAGCCGGTCGAGCAGCGCGGCGTACGAAAGCCCGGTCGCCTGCCACATCTTGGCGTACATGCTCACCGAAGTGAAGCCGGGCATGGTATTGACCTCGTTCAGGTACAGCGCGTCGCTGTCGCGATCGAGCAGGAAATCGACCCGCGCCAGGCCGGCGCCGTCGATCGCCTTGAACGCCTGAATGGCCAGCGCGCTCACCTGCTCGGCCAGCGCGGGCGCGATCTCGGCTGGAATGACGATCTTCGACTCGCCGCCCAGATACTTGGCCTCGTAGTCGTACCACTCGTTCGATGGAATGATCTCGCCGGGCACGCTGGCGGCCACCTCGTCGTTGCCGAGCACGCTGATCTCGATCTCGCGCGCGTTGATGCCCTGCTCGACCACGATCCGCCGGTCGTAGCGCGCCGCCTCGGCCAGCCCGCGCTCGAGGCTTGCGCGGTCGGTGGCTTTGCTGATGCCGACGCTGCTGCCCATGTTGGCTGGCTTGACGAACATCGGGTAGCGCAGCTGCGCCTCGATCTGGCTAGCGGTGTGTTCGGGCGCGCGCTGCCAGTTGACGCGCCGCACCAGCAGCCAGGGCACCAGCGGCAGCCCGGCGGCGGCGAAGGCCGCCTTCATCATGGCTTTGTCCATACCCACAGCCGAGGCCAGCACGCCGCAGCCGACATACGCCACGCCGGCCAGCTCCATCAGGCCCTGCACGGTGCCGTCTTCGCCCATCGGGCCGTGCAGCACCGGGAAGAGTACGTCGAGTGATGCCTCAGGCGTCAGCAGCCAGAATTCAGAGTGGTGGGTCAGGGCCAGCGCCGTTGTGTTATCGCGCGTCGCAGCGGCGGGCTGGTTGCCGGCGCCGGCTGGCAGCAGCGCCGGGTTGGCGGCCTCGATCAGCGCAGCAAGCGCGTTGCCGCCGACGAGCCATCGCCCCGCCTTGGTAATGCCGATTGGCACGACATCGTACTTATCGCGGTCGAGGTTCTCGATCACCGCGCTGGCCGACACCAGCGAAACCTCGTGCTCGCCGGATTGGCCGCCGAACAGCACGCCAACGCGCAGCTTCTGTGTCATACAGTTTTTCCCTCAACTTCCAGCCGGCTCGCTTCTGCCCCGAGCATTGCGGCGTGGCGGCGGTAGAACTCGTTGCGCGGCAATCCCGATCGGTCGCGCAGCGCATACTGCTCGGCGCGAGCGGTGGGCCAGCCATCCGGCCGCCCGGCCGCGCGCGAGCGCACCAGGCTGCCGCCCGCCCCGCTCAGCGCGTCGAGAATGCGCTCGCGCTGGCCCCAGAGCATGTCGGCTGGAAGGTCGCCCGCGCCAAACCAGCCAGTTTCGATCACCTCGGCCGGCGCCGGCCGCAGCGTGCCGCCGGCTATCTTCCCGGCAAACAGCGCCAGCGTGTGGTAGCCGCCGAAGTTTGGCCGCGAGTACAGGCCCACCAGGCGCGTCAGGGCGACCTCCAGGCCGGTTTCTTCGCGCGTTTCGCGTACCGCGGCCTCGGCCAGCGACTCGCCGGCCTCCACGCCGCCGCCCGGCAGGCACCAGACCTCAAAATCCTCGCGGCGGGTCAGCAGCACGCGGCCGCGCTCGTCGAACACCGCGACATTCACGGCAAGTGGCACGCTCATCCAAGTATCTCCACTTCCAGCGTCAGCGCTATGCCGAACTCGCGCAGCACGCGCTCGCGAGCCAGCTCGATCAGCTTGAGCACGTCGTCGCTGCTGGCACCGCCGAGGTTGACGATGTAATTGGCGTGGCGGGTGGCGATCTCGGCGTTGCCGATGCGTGTGCCCTTCAGCCCGGCCGCCTCGATCAGCCGCCCGGCGCTGTCGCCCGGCGGGTTCTTGAACACACTGCCGCACGACGAGCCTACCGGCGTCTTGCGCTTGCGCTCGGCTGCGGTGTGCTGCATCTGCTCGGCGAGTGCGCGCGGGTCGGCCCGGCGCAGACCGAACTCGGCCTCCAGCACGATCGGAGCGACGGAGGACGAAGGGTGAAAGAAGAACGGGGCGCTAGCGTCGGCGCCATCATTCTTGGTCAATAGTTCTTCGCTCTTCGTGCGCTTGAGCGCGCTGGTGCGGTAGCCGTACGCAAACCGCGCGGCTGGCCACTCCTCGATCGTGTCGCCCGCCAGCAGCCAGGCGCGCCGCAGTGCTTTGGCGATATCGCCGCCATAGCAGCCCGCGTTGCCGAACACCGCCCCGCCGATCGTGCCGGGCAGCCCCTCGGCCCATTCGAGGCCGGCCCAGCCCATGCCCGCCAGCCGCCGCGCCGTGC
>CALLYN010000596.1 GCA_937858455.1 uncultured Kouleothrix sp. | reverse complement strand
GGGGCTGGCGGAGCCGCGTCGGGCGCGCGCAAGCCCAGCACCACCGTGCTGCCAGGCGGCACCCACTCGCCGGGGCCGGGCAGCGTGCTCACCACCGCGTACGGCGCGGTGCTATCGAAGATCTGGGGGATGCGCTCGCGCGATTGATAATCGACGTAGACGTTGGTGATGCCCAGCTCGGCCAGTTTCTCCTTGGCCTGGTTTTCGCCAAAGCCGCGCAGATCGGGCAGCTTGATCGAGCCGGGCGGCGCGACTGACGCCACCATGGCCTCGGTGCAATTGGGGATCTGATCGGGCGCGACGGCGCTGCCGCCCTGCCAGCGGTACTCGACCTTCTCGTCGGGGTCGAGCGGCGGCACATTCCAGGTTTGGATGGTCGTCAGCATGCCCTGGGGTATCGCCACGCCGTCGACGGGGCGGCAGTAGTTGGCGCTATTAAGCGCCGGCTGGTCGGGGCTATCGCCCTCGGCTGGCGCAGGCGCGTCGCCGAGCTTGGCAACCGTAAGCTCACGAAAAGCCGCGCAGCCGTTCTGCACGCCGCCCGCCGTAGCCTCGGCAGTGGCGTCAGCGGTGGCGGTTGGCTCGTCTTTGGTTTTACGCTCGAGCATGTCGGGCGAGAACAGCTCTTGCGAGTAGCGATTGAACGGCCCGGGGATCTCGCAGAGCGGCCTGCGCACCACGGTTTTCGGCAGCTTGAACTCGAGCGGCGGCGCGCCGTTGTAGGGCTCGGACAGCACCTGCCCGAACTTGGCGTTAGCAAACAGCTCTTCCATGACGTTATGCCAGATCACGCCGCCGCCGGTGAGGCTTTCGACCTTGGCGGTTGGCTCGTTGTTGTTGTTGCCGCTCCAGACGCCGACCGTGACATACGGGGTAAAGCCGACGGTCCAGGCATCGCGCCAGTCGTTCGAGGTACCGGTTTTTACGGCGGCCGGACGCGACAGCTTGAGCTTGCTGTTCAGGCCCCAGATCGGCGCGCGCGCGGTGTCGTCGCTCATCATATCGGTGACAATAGCGACGTGGTCAGAGTTGATCGCATTGGGATGCGGCTCGGGCCGAAACTCGCGCACATTGCCGCGGCTATCGACGATCTTGAGGATGGCCATGGGCGAGTAGTAGGTGCCGCCGCTGGCCAGCGTATTGTAGGCCGCCGTCAGGTCGAGCGGCGTGACCTCGCCGCCGCCGAGCGTGAGCGCCAGGCCGTAGTAGCCAGGCGGGTTCTGCAGGCCCTTGATGCCGGCGCGGTGCAGCAGATCGAGCGTATTCTGGATGCCCGCAAACTTGAGCGCCTTGACCGCCGGGATGTTCAGCGAGTTGGCCAGGGCAGTGCGGATGCGCAGCGGGCCGTTCCACTTGCCATTGTAGTTCAGCGGCTTGTACGAGTTCGGGCCAAACGGCGGGAACTCGGTGGGCACATCCCACAAGATCGACTCAGGCGTCATGCCCTGGTCCATCGCCGACAGATACGTGAAGGGCTTGAGCGCCGAGCCAGGCTGGCGGTCGCGCGTTGTGACATTCACCTGGCCATCGAGCACATTGCCCTTTTCGCCCTTGGTGCTTGTCGGCACCGACGCGTTGTAATCGATGCTGCCGACCATCGAGAGGATCTCGCCGCTGTTTGGCTGCATCACCACCACCGCCGCGTTATGGATGTTGCGCTCGGCCAGGTCGCGGATGCGCTCGGCGGCCTTCTGCTGCACCATGCGCTGCATGTCGAGGTCGAGCGTGGTGTAGATCGACAGGCCCTGGTTGATGAACTGCGGCCCGTACTCCTCGCTTTCTTCAAGCAGCTTGCGCACGTAGAACACAAAGTGCGGCGCGTTGATCGGCGCCACCTGGCTCGAGAAGCGCAGATCCTCGGCTGCGGCCGCGCGCGCCTCGGCCTCGGTCACGTAGCCCTCATCGACCATCTGGGTCAGCACGGCGGCCTGGCGCTTCTTGGGCGGCGGCGTGCCGTCGGGGAAGGTATAATCGGGCGCGAGCCAGCTGTCGCCAAGCTGGATGCCGCGCAGCGCGCCGCCTTCGAGGTAGTTGATCGGATCGTAGACGTTGGGCAGCTGCGGCAGGCCAGCCAGCAGCGACGCCTGGGCCAGCGTCAGCTCGCTGGCGTGCTTGTTGAAATACACATTCGAGGCGGCCTCGATGCCATAGGCCAGGTTGCCGTAGTAGATCTCGTTCAGATACAGCTCGAGGATGTCGTCCTTCGAGTAGCGCTGCGAGAGCTCCTGCGCCAGGATGATCTCGGTAATCTTGCGCTTGTAGCGATTCTCGGGGGCTTTCTCTTCCTCGGTAAGCACGGCCTGCTTGATCAGCTGCTGTGTGATGGTGGAGGCGCCGCCCTGCTCTTCGCCGGCGCTGACGGCGCGGTAGACCGCTTTGGCGATGCCCTCGTAATCGACGCCGCTGTTTTTGAAGAACGTCTTATCTTCGATCGCGATCGTGGCGTTGCGCAGCAGCGGCGAAATTTGCTTGAGTGGAACCCGCGTGCGCTTTCCAGCGTCGAAGAATTCATACAGCAGCGTGCCGTGCCGATCGTAGATGCGCGAGGTTTGAAAGCCCTGGTGCTTCTGGAGGGTATCGAGCCGGCCTTCGAGCGAGTTGGCCAGCTGCGCGTACGAGGCGTAGGCGGTGATCGCGCCGCCGACCAGCAGCAGCGCGGCCAGCGCGGCCAGGCCAAACAGCACGCGCGCGCCCCAGCCGGCCGGGCCTTTGCGTGGCGCAGGCG
>CALLYN010000595.1 GCA_937858455.1 uncultured Kouleothrix sp. | reverse complement strand
GAGCTGGTGGCGCTGCACCGCCCCGTCGCCAGCTTCGCCATGCCGCGGCGCGCCGCTGCCGCCGGCACGCCTACGCCCGATCTGGTGCCGGTGACGCTTGCGTCGGGCGACGTGATCACCACCAGCGCCACGCTGGTGATCTCGCCTTCGGCGAGCCTCGACAGCGACGCCGCGCTGCGCGACGATATCGGCCGGCTGCTTGGCGCTAGCGCGCTCGCGGCGGTGGCGCGCCCCGCGCCGAGCAGCTGGGCCCAGCTGCTGGTGCCGCCCACGGCCATCCGCAACGCGCTGAAGCTCAGCGCAGTCTATACCCAGACGCTGCGCCTCGCCAACCCGCTGGCCGACCGCGTGGCCCAGGCAGATGTGCCTGGCTACCAGACTGTGCCAATCAAGCAAGATATCCCGCGTGAGCTGGCGCTGGTGCTGCGCGAGAATGCCGCCAGCCTGCCCGGCGTCGTGATCGAGCAGGACTACCGCCGCCGCTACCCGCTCAGCGGCGAGATCCAGTCGTTCTCGCACCTGCTTGGCTACATCGGCAGCGTGAATGAGTGCGAGCTGGTGCGCCAGAACAGCGCCCGATCGTGGGTCGGCAGCTTGCTCGAATCGATCGGCCACGCCGAGGAGTGTGGAATTGTCACCAAGCAGATCCGCCCCGACGAGCTTGGCGTGCCGCGCTACCTCGAAGACCAGGATCGCATCGGCAAGGGCGGCCTCGAGGCCAGCTACGAAGACGAGCTGCGCGGCCAGATGGGCTGGGATAGCCTGCTCGTCGATGCGGCCGGCCGGCCGGTGCGCGCGCCGGCGGTGGTGCAGCCCACGCACGACGGCGATAACCTGGTGCTGACGATCGACGCGCCATTCCAGCGCCAGGTCGAGCAGATCTTGCGGAACTGGATCGACGTCAGCGAGCGGCGGCGCCTAGCGCAAACCGGCCAGTTCGCCTTTAAGCGCGATTACAAGCCGATACGCTCGGGCGTGGCGATCGCCATGGAGGTCAACACTGGCCGCGTGCTGGCGATGGCTAGCTGGCCGGCCTACGATAACAACATCTGGAACGATAGCGCCCGTGGCGCTGAGCTTCAGGCGCTGCTCGACCTGGGCAACCCCGAGAACCGCCGCCTGACGCCGCTGCTCAACCGCGCGGTGCAGCTGCAGTACCCGCCCGGCTCGACGCTCAAGCAGTTCGACGCGCTGGTGGCGCTGCAGAATGGCGTGATCAATCCCGAGACGCGCATCCACGACGCCGGCACGCTGGTGGTCGAAAACCGCTTCGCGCCGGGCGTAACCCAAACCTACCGCAACGCCGGATCGCGCCCTTATGGCGACATCAACGTCTCCGACGCGCTGATGCACTCGTCGAATATCTTCTTCATGTCGGTGGTCGGCGGCAACAAAGAGCAGGTTGTCAATCTTACCGATGCGCAGAAGAACATCCCCGCCGGCCTGAACGACCAGCGCTTCTCCCAGGGCATGGCGCTGTTCGGGCTGGGCCAGAAGACCGGCGTGAAGCTGGCGGGCGAGCTGGCTGGGCGCGTGCCCACGCCCGCCTGGAAGCAGAAGGCCAAGCTTGAAGCCTGGACCACCGGCGACCTGTACAACGCCGCGATCGGCCAGGGCGACCTTGAGGTCACGCCGCTGCAGCTGATCGCCGGCAGCGTGGCGGTGGCCAATGGCGGCACGCTCTACCAGCCGCAGCTGGTGCGCGAGATCACCGATGCGCGCGGCAACCCGGTGCGCAAGATCGAGCCTGAGGTGGTGCGCAGCATCCCGATCGACCCCGGTTACTTCGAGGTGGTGCACCAGGGCATGCGCCGCTCGGTCACCGAAGGGCCGAATGTCGCCGCGCGCGATGCGTGCTCGGGCCTGCAGATCGCCGGCAAGACCGGCACGGCCGAGTTTGGCCCCGAGATCAGCTTGACGCCGGTGAACGGCCGCGCGCGCCTGCCGGTGCGCCAGAGCCACTCGTGGTTCGTCGGCTTTGCGCCCTACGACAACCCGCAGATCGAGGTGCTGGCGCTGGTCGAGGGCTCGGGCGATCTCGGCGACGGCTCGGCCACGATCGCGGTTCCGGCGGTGACACAGATCATGCAGGCGTACTTCAACATTACGCCGCCTAGCCCGCTGCCGCCCGGCTGCCAGAGCGATCTTCCGCCGCTGCCGCCGCGCGCCGACCCGAGCGCCGCGCCCCGGCTGAGCGACCGCGGGCGCTAGCCGCTAGGCGCCGAAGCCGCCCCCGCGCCTTCCCAAGCGCGGCATGCCGCCGCATTTGCCAGGAGCCTGCGGCCTGCTTGTATGCCAGCCGCTGCATGGGTTTTCGGCAGACTACCTGTGCGACATGTGATAAGAAACCGGCATGTTCGCTGGAAAAGCCGCGAAACACTTGACGGCGTGTGGTATCATAAACACTACCGATCACAACATGTGTGCGATGCCAAAGCTATGAGCAACCTGATCGCGATCAAAGGCAGCAAAGACGGCCTGCGGCTTCAGCTCGACGAAGCCGCCGCCTGGGAAGAAGTTGTCGCAGCGCTCCGCCGCCAGTTCGGCCAGGGCGCGAACTTTTTTCATGGCGCCCAGATCATCGTCGACATTGGCGAGCGCGCCCTGAGCGACGCGCAGCTGGGTATGCTGCTCGAGCTGATGCAGCAGCACGGCGTGCGCCCCGAGGCGCTGGCATCCACCACCCGCGAGAGCCGCAGCGCCGCGCGCGCCGCCGGGCTGGCCG
>CALLYN010000594.1 GCA_937858455.1 uncultured Kouleothrix sp. | reverse complement strand
GCGCCAGCCAGCGCCCCACCACCACCACGAACACCGCGCCGGCCACAGCCGCGCCAACCGATGCCCCGCCAACCGCAGCGCCCGCGCAGGCGCTCGGCCCATACAAAGACGGCACGTATGTCGGAACCGAAATAGACGCGTACTACGGCCTGGTGCAGGTTCAGGCCACGATCAAGCAGGGCACGCTCGCCGACGTGCAGTTCCTCGAATACCCCAACGACCGCCGCACCTCCATCCGCATCAACAACATCGCCATGCCGTACCTGCAGCAAGAGGCCATCCAGCTGCAGAGCGCACAGGTCGACGTCATCTCGGGCGCGACGCTCACCAGCGAGGCGTTTATCGAGTCGTTGCAGGGCGCGCTGAATAGCGCCAAAGTGAAGGCCAATGCATGAAGCAGACCCGGCTGATCATGGGGATGCCGGTCAGCGTTGAGGTGGCCGACGCCGCAGTGCCCAACGGCATCTTCGAGCAGGTATTCGCCTTTTTTACGTCGGTCGACGCGGTGTTCAGCACCTACAAGCCCGAGAGCGAGATCAGCCGGATCAATCGCGGCGCGCTTACGCTGGCCGAGGCCAGCCACGACATGCGCACGATCTTCGCGCTGGCCGAGCAGACGCGCCAGGAGACCGGCGGCTACTTCGACATTGCGCGCGGCGGCGCCTACGACCCGTCGGGGATTGTGAAGGGCTGGGCGATCTACCAGGCCGCCCAGATCATGCGGCTGGCCGGCTGCCGCAACTTCTATGTCGACGCCGGGGGCGACATCCAGGCGACTGGCTGTAATCGCCACGGCCAGCCGTGGCGCGTCGGCATTCGCAGCCCGTTCGCCATCAACCAGATCGTGAAGGTGCTGGCCGTGAGCGACCGCGGCGTCGCGACGTCGGGCACCTCGATCCGTGGCGAGCACATCTACAACCCCATGGTCGCCGGCCCGCTGGCGACCGACGCGGTGAGCCTGACGGTGATCGGCCCGAATATCTACGAGGCCGATCGCTTCGCCACCGCCGCTTTCGCCATGGGCGCCGCCGGCATCCTCTTCATCGAGCGGCTCGAAGGCTTCGAGGGCTACCTGATCGACCGGCACGGCCAGGCGACTTTCACCAGCGGCCTAGGGAGGTATATCGACAATGATCGCCTTGACTGACGCGCTGATCAACCGCTTCACCATGTACCGGCTGACGCTCTACTACCTGATCTTCCTGCTCGGCGTGGCGCTGGCGCTCTCGTTCGGCGGCGTGCTGCCCTACGATCCCTTTGCGCTGCTGTTTTCGATCGGCTTTCTGGTGGGCGTCTGCGGCATCGCCAACACGCTGTTCGCCAAAGCCTTCGGCGTGCCGGCCAACAGCGAGTCGGTGTATATCTCGGCGCTGATCCTCGCGCTGATCATCACGCCAATCACGGCCTACCACGATCTGTGGTTTCTGGCGTGGGCCGGCGTGTGGGCCATGGCCTCGAAGTATATGCTGGCGATCCGCCGCCGGCACCTGTTCAACCCGGTGGCGTTTGCCGTGGCGCTGACGGCGCTGACGATCAACCAGACTGCGAGCTGGTGGGTTGGCACGACGCCGATGCTGCCGTTCGTGCTGCTGGGCGGGCTGCTGCTCGCGCGCAAGATCCGCCGAGGCGCGATGATCGCCAGCTTTGCCGTGGTGGTGCTGGCCACCACGGTGCTGGCCGGCCTGCTTGGCCGCGAGGGCGTCGGCGTGGGCCTGCAGAACACGCTGCTGTACTCGCCGATGCTGTTCTTCGGGTTTGTTATTCTGACCGAGCCGCTGACCGCGCCGCCGACGCGCAGGCTGCAGATCGTCTACGGCGCGCTGGTGGGCCTGCTGTTCACGCCGCAGTTCCATATCGGCCGCCTGTACACCTCGCCCGAGGTTGCCATTCTGGTGGGCAACCTGTTTGCATACCTGGCCAGCCCGAAGGGCAAGCTGGTGCTCCAGCTCGCGCGCAAGGTGCAGGTCGCGCCCGACGTGTACGATTTCTTTTTCGTGCCGCAGCGCAAGCTTGCGTTCGTGCCGGGGCAGTACATGGAGTGGACGCTCGGCCACGACGATCCCGACAGCCGCGGCAACCGGCGTTACTTCACGCTGGCGTCGTCGCCCACCGAGAACCACATCCGCCTGGGCGTCAAGTTCTCGCGCGCCTCGAGCAGCTTCAAGCGGGCTATGCTGGCGATGGACGCGCAGACCGAGATCGTGGCCGGGCAGCTCGCGGGCGATTTTGTGCTGCCGCGCGACCGGCAGCAGCAGTGCGTGCTGATCGCCGGCGGCATCGGCATCACGCCGTTCCGCAGCATGATCAAGTACCTGCTCGATACCGGGCAGCGCCGGCCGATCACGCTGTTCTACGCCGGCAAAACCCCCGCCGACCTGGTGTACCGGGAGGTATTCGAGCAGGCGCGGCGCGATCTGGGCATCCGCACGATCTATAGCGTCAGCGAGGCCGGCGATCTGCCGCGCGCGAGCGGCATGGTTGGCCGGATCACGCCGCAGCTGATCCAGCGCGAGGTTCCAAGCTACCGCGAGTGTGTGTTCTATATCTCGGGGCCGCCGGCCATGGTGAATGCGTTTCAGCGCGCGCTTGGCGAGATCGGCATCCGGCCGGGTCAGATCAAGACCGATCTGTTCTCGGGGCTAACCTAGAGGCCGATCGCCTGGAGCCGGGCGGCGACCGCCGCTACCCCGCGCGCCCACGGCCAGCGCTCGGCTTCCTGGCGCGCGGCCTGGCCCAGCG
>CALLYN010000593.1 GCA_937858455.1 uncultured Kouleothrix sp. | reverse complement strand
GTACTGGCTGGAACAGCATGGGTACGACGTCACCTATTGCTCCAACAGCGACATGCTGACTCCGGACCGCGGATTGAAGTGCAAGTCGTTCCTGAGCGTCGGTCACGACGAATACTGGGATATTCGCCAGTACGAAAGCGTCGTCAAAATGCGGGATTCCGGGGTGAACCTGCTGTTCTGGCTGGCCTGCATGCCCTGGGCGCTGACCCTGGCCTTTGGCGCGGCCGGCGTGGTGGCCCTACACCGCCCGCCACGTCCCGGTGATCGACGTCGGCTTTGTGGGCGCGGTGCGGCGCGGGCTCGTGCAGCCCCGCCCCAATGTCGCGCGGCTCGCCGCCGGCAGCGTGGTATACGCCGATGGCCGCGCCGAGCAGTTCGACGCGATCGTCGCCGCCACGGGGTTTCGCAGCGGCCTCGGCCAGCTGCTTAGCCTGCCGGGCGCGCTTGAGGACGGCAACTTCCCGGCTTTTGAATCGGGCCAGCCCACCAGCTTCCCCGGCCTGTACTTCATCGGCTTCACCCACAGCCTGCGCGGCCACCTCTACGAGGCCAACCGCGACTCGCGCCGGCTCGCGCGCGCCGTCGAGCGCTACCTGGGCTTTCCGGAGAGCGGAGATCGGGCTGCGCATCAGCGAGGCGTTGCAGCTTGACGTTGACGACCTTGATCTGACCCCGGACGATGAGCACCTGCACGTGCTGGGCAAGCGTGGGCAGCGCCGGACGATGCTGCTCGACGACCCGCAGCTCGTGCGTCTGCTGCGCCGGTACCTGAAGGTCACGAAGGCGCAGCACGGGCCGCTGTTCCGGGCACTCAAGAACGGGGATGGCCGGCCGTTGCGCTACCAGACGGTGCAGGAGCGCTGGGCGTCCTACTGCACCGCCGCTGGTGTCGTCTGCACGCTACGCTGCGTCACAACCACGCGACGGCGCTCGCTCAGGACGGGGTGAGCCTGGCGACGATCCGCAAGCGCCTCGGCCACAAGCACATCCAGACGACACTGCGCTACGCCGAGCAGAGTGATGCTGCGGCCGATGCGGAGCTACGTACGCGACGCCGGCGGGTGCTCCAGCGCAAGGGCTGACCACGCACAGATGCAAGCGCACCGTCTCCTGGCTGATCGAATGGAACGCGCATTTCCATCCAGTAGCGGAAGCGATGGCACCTCCGTAGGTACGGGCAGCATCCCTCACCTCGTTCAGGTTGTTGTCCGTTCGCCGGCTGGTGGATCGTCTGTAGAGTGAGCAGCCACACGGGATGCTCATTATCAAGTTCTGGGTATGAAGGAGGACAGTCCAATGCAGTATATGCTGCTGTTTCACCAGCCGGCCGGCGAGCTCGAGCGCACCCCCAACGACCCGGCCTCGGCCGACTACTGGGAGACGTGGCGGGCCTACATGAGCGCGATCTACAGTGCCGGTATCGTTACGAGCGGGAATGTGTTACAGCCGCCCTCGACGGCGACCACGGTGCGCTTTCGCGACGGCCAGCGCGAGGTGCTCGACGGGCTGTTCGCCGAGACCAAGGAGATGCTCGGCGGCTACCTGATCATCGACGTGCCGTCGCTGGACGAGGCGCTGACGTGGGCAGCACGCAGCCCGAGCAGCAGCACCGGGAGCACCGAGGTGCGGCCCATCGCGCTGTTGGAGTCGGCATAGGATTGCGCGATGCGCCCGCAGAACGAAACCGACGCGGCGTTCCAACGCGCCGCATTCGTCGCGCGCGAGTCGTGCAGATGATCTCCTAGCTTTTACCGCATCCTGATGCCGTCTCAATTCGTTAGCGTACAGACTTCCCAGTTTTATACGTTGACCCGAAAAGGAGAGACTGATGACCACAATTAGTGCTACCAAGCCGGTAGTAACTCTGATCAATGTCTTCACGGTAATGCCAGAGAAGCAGCAAGAACTGGTGGAAGTGTTGATCAGGGCTCTAGACCAGGTTCTGCGCCATTTACCAGGGTATGTATCATCCAACATCCATCAGAGTTTAGATGGCACCCAGGTGGTTGACTATGCCCAATGGGAGAGCCAGGAAGCATTTGAGGCGATATTTACCAATCCGGCGGCCATGGCACACATCCAGCAGGCTGCAGCAATAGCGACTGCGGCACCACAGCTCTACCGAGTGGTGCATACCGATGCGAGCGCAATATCTCCATAAATATCACGGAAAGAGGAAATGGGGCGATAGGTTCAGTTCCACCTTTATGGCCAGCCTTGTCGCCCCTAGGAAACTCAATGCAGATAGCAGCGTGCAAACACTTTTACGGCCAGCCGCGCGCCCGACAGATCTAGGCCCAACTCAACGATGGGCACCTGCACAGGGTATTAGCCTGTCCGTTCGCCGGCTGGCGGATCGTCTGTAGGGTGAGCAGCTATACAGGTTGCTCTTTCTCCTATAAGCCCTCTGAGCATGAAAGGAATTGGACGATGCAGTACATGCTGCTGTTTCACCAGCCGGCCACTGAGCTGGAGCGCACCCTCGACGACCCGGCCTCGGCCGACTACTGGGAGTCGTGGTATGCCTACATGAGCACTATCTACGATGCCGGTATCGTTACGAGCGGGCATGGGTTACAGCCGCCCGCGACGGCAACCACGGTGCGCTTCCGCAACGGCCAGCGCGAGGTGTTTGCTGGACCATTCGCCGAGACGCAGGAGATGCTCGGCGGCTACGTGATCATCGAGGTGCCATCGCTCGACGACGCGCTGACGTGGGCCGCCCGCAGCCCGAGCAGCAGCACCGGGAGCACCGAGGTGCGGCCCGTCGCGCTGTTGGAGGCGGCATAGGGCCGCGCCGATGCACCCACAGCACGAAACCGAGGCCGCGTACCAGCGCGCAGCGTTCGTCGCCCGCGAGTCGTACGGCCGGCTCGTCGCCTACCTCGCGACGCGCTGGGGGGATCTCGCCGCCGCCGAGGACGCCCTGAGCGCGGCCTTCGTGGCGGCGCTGGAGCGCTGGCCCAGGACGGGCGTACCGGAACGACCGGAAAGCTGGCTCCTCACCGTGGCGCGCCGCAAGCTGGTCGACTCGGCGCGCCACGCCGCTCTGCGTGATCGCCCCGAGATCGTCGCAGCGCTGGGCGACGCGGCGCTTGACCAGAGCGCGCCGCCCCCCGCGCTCCCCGACGAGCGCATCCGCCTCATGCTCGTCTGCGCGCATCCTGCCATCGACGCAAAGATACGGCCGGCGCTCATTCTGCAGGCCGTACTCGGGCTTGAGGCGAAGGGCATGGCCTCGGCCTTTCTGGTCTCGGCCGAGACGATGACCAAGCGCCTGGTGCGCGCCAAGGCGAAGATCCGCGCCGCCGGCCTGCGCTTCGAGGAGCCGACGGCGTCGGACATGCCCGGGCGTCTGCACGCGCTGCTGGAAGCGATCTACGCCGCGTACTTCCTCGGTCGCGAGGGGGCGGTGTCGGACGGCGATGTCCACGACCAGCTACGCGACGAAGCGCTCTACCTCGCCCGGGTGGTTGCCACCGCTCTGCCGACCGCCGCGGAGGCGCTTGGCTTCCTTGCGCTCCTCACCTTCTGCGAGGCGCGGCGGCTGGCCCAGATAAACACCGCCGGCGCGTTCGTTCCGCTCCTCGAGCAGGATGCCGGTACCTGGGATGTGGCGTTGATGCGAGAGGGCTATCTGCTGCTGGAGCGTGCGGTAGCCCAGGGCGAGATCGGACCGTTCCAGCTCGAGGCGGCGATTCAAGCGGCGCACTGCTACCGCGCGCGCTCGGGAACGGTGCCGTGGGGGGAGATCACGCTGTTGTACCAGGCGCTGGTGACCCGCTACCCGACGATAGGGAGCAGGGTGGGCTGTGCGGTGGCGACGGCCCACGCCGAGGGCGACCCCTCGAACGGACTCGCAATGCTCAACGCGATCGACCCCGAGGCCGTGCGCACGTACCAGCCCTTCTGGGTGGCCCTGTGGCATCTGCATACGATGCGCGGTGACAACACGCAGGCGCGCAGCTGCTTGTTGCGCGCGCTGAGCTTGACCACGCATCCGCGATTACAGGCCTACCTCCGCACGCGCCTGCGCCTGTATGACCACTCGGCGGCGGGCGAAGAGCCTGGGAATGGCGCGCTCTGATGCCGAGAACGGCTGGGCTGTCAGAACGAGACTACCCCTACGTACGACGACGTCACGAGCCGCGCACGTAGGGGTAGGCGCGTTTCTACACGAAGTCGTTTATTGGTATTTTCTGTTCCATTGCTCCTGAAAGCCCTACCTCGCCAGCGCACCCGAGTAGGGCCGCGTGGACCTCGGGGAGGCGTAGCCTCCGAAACGTTCCCTCTTCTGGCGGCTGCCGGCCACGAGTATGGCCGTCGGCCGCCAAAAACCAGTGTTGACAAATCGCCGCAGTCGCAGTATCATCACACTAACTTACCGACCGGTAAGTAACTTACTGGTGAGAGGACAGAATCATGACACAGGCGGAGACACAAACCCGCAACCGGCTGCTCGGGTTGCTGTTTATTGGCGTACTCATGGCCGCGCTCGACATCGCAATCGTCGGCCCGGCGCTGCCGGCGATCCGCGCGGCCTTCGGCGTCGACGACCGCGCGGCGGCGTGGATCTTCACCATCTACGTGCTCTTCAACCTGATCGGCACGCCGCTAATGGCCAAACTTTCGGATCTCTTCGGCCGCCGCGCGATCTACGTGCTCGACGTGGCGCTGTTCGCGTTTGGCTCGCTGCTGGTGGCGATCTCGCCCGGCTTCGGCGTGCTGCTGGCCGGGCGCGCCATCCAGGGCCTCGGCGCCGGCGGTATCTTCCCCGTCGCCAGCGCGGTGATCGGCGACACCTTCCCGCCCGAAAAGCGCGGCAGCGCGCTCGGCCTGATCGGCGCGGTGTTCGGCATCGCCTTTCTGATCGGCCCGATCATCGGCGGCGTGCTGCTGATCTTTGGCTGGCCCTGGCTGTTCATCATCAACCTGCCGCTGGCCGCGCTGGTGATCGGCCTGGGCTTGCGGCTGCTGCCGTCGTCGCGCCCGGCCACGCAGCCCTCGTTCGACTGGCTAGGCATGGCCGTGCTGGGCGCACTGCTGACGGCGCTGGCCTACGGGCTCAACCAGCTCGACACCGCCAATATCGGCCAGAGCCTGGCCTCGCTGCGGGTGTGGCCATTCCTGGCCGCCGCGATCGTGCTGGTGCCGGTGCTGTGGCTGCTCGAGCGCCGCGCGGCCGACCCGATCCTGCGCACCAGCCTGTTTGGCCGGCGCCAGATCTCGCTTACCGCCGCGCTTGCGGCCGGCGCCGGGCTGGCCGAGGCCGCAGTGGTGTTCGTGCCGGCGCTGGTGGTGGCCGCGTTTGGTGTCAGCGAATCGCAGGCCAGCTTTATGCTGGTGCCAGTGGTGCTGGCCATGGCGGTTGGCTCGCCGCTCTCGGGCCGCATGCTCGATCGCTCGGGCTCGCGGGTGGTGGTGCTGCTCGGCAGCGCGCTCGTGACGCTCGGGATGCTGCTGTTGAGCTTTTTCGCTACCAGCCTGGCGCTGTTCTATGTGTCGGCGGTGCTGTTTGGCTTGGGCCTCTCGGTGTTGCTCGGCGCGGCGCTGCGCTATATCATGCTGAACGAGGCCCCGGCGTCCGAGCGCGCCTCGGCCCAGGCGATCCTGACAATCTTCACCAGCGTGGGCCAGCTGCTCGGCGGCACGCTCGCCGGCGCGGTGGCGGCGTCGCGCGGCGGCGGCGTGCTGGGCTATACTTCGTCGTTCTTCCTGATTGGCGTGGTGATGCTGCTGCTGACGCTGGCCGCGCTTGGCCTCAAGGGCCGCGCCGAAGAGCTGGCGACACTTGGGGCGCAGGCTGCCGGCGCGGAAGCAAGCTCGCAGGCTGCGGGCTCGCACGTGTGACGCTGTCGCAGCGCAGGCCAACCTGCCGCTGGAACCAGCCGGCCTGTCAGTTCGAGGTTTATTATGTCAAATTCTGATATTGCGCTGCGCGAGCGCATTCTCGCCGAAGGTGCGCGCCTGTTCATGGAGCACGGCTATAACGGCATCTCGATGCGCGAGATCGCCGAGGCGGTGGGTGTGTCGAAGGCTGGCCTGTACTACCACTTCAAAGACAAGCAGGATCTGTTTCTGGCGATCATGCACGGGGCGCTCGACGCCACCGGCCAGATTGTGCGGCAGGCCGCCGGCGCCGGCCCCGATGTCGGCGCGCAGCTTGGCGCGCTGGTGCGCGGGCTGGCGGGGCAGCCAG
>CALLYN010000592.1 GCA_937858455.1 uncultured Kouleothrix sp. | reverse complement strand
TCTCACTTTAGGCGTTGGGCCTAGCGTGGATGCAGCACCGCGCGCAGCGCCTCGGCGTGTTCGGGCGCGCCAAGAAGCAGTGGGCTCTCGGCGCTGCGGCCATCGAGGATCGTCTGGCAATCGAACGGCGCCCCGGCCAGATCGATCGCCGTGCCGCCGGCCGCGTACAAGATAGCCAGGCCAGCCGCGACATCCCAGATCGAGTATTTGCTGATCAGCGCGCCGATCGCGCTGCCGCGCGCGGTGTAGCAAAACGTGCCGACAGTCGCGCCGATGCTGCGCGTCTTGCCGATAAAATCGAGGGTATAGCGGCGATGTGAGTTCGAGGGGGTTGAAATCCAGTCGTCGCCGGTAAATGGGCGCGGCTCGGCCACATGGATCGGCTGGCCATTCCAGAATGCGCCGCCCGTCGGGCCGGCCCAGTAGCAGTCGTCGAGCAGCGGCAGATAGATCACGCCAAGGTACGGCCGGCCGTGGCGCAGCAAGCCTAGCGAAACACCCCAGATTGGCAGGCCGGCGATGAACACAGCCGTGCCGTCAAGCGGGTCGATCGCCCATAAAAACTCCTGGTCGATCGAGCGGCGAGTCTGTTCTTCGCCAATAATGCCGTGATCCGGAAAGCGCTCGGCCAGGCGGGTGGTCAGCAGGCGCTCGATCGCCAGATCGGCCTCGGTGACCCAGCTGCGATCGGGTTTGCGCTGCGCCGCCACGTGGTTGAACGAGCGCAATGCGACCGCCCCGGCCTCGCGCGCCCAGGCGATCGGCTCCTCGATAGAAATATTAGTCATCGTCCTCCTCCAAATCCAGATACGCGCGAGTGTATGGTATCATATCTGGCCGGCATCACAAAGAGGAGCGCCACGTGGAAGTCGCCGACGGAATTTTTCAGATCCAGCTGCCGCTGCCCTTCCCGCTGCGGATCGTCAACTGCTATGCGCTGCGTGACGGGGCGGAATGGACGATCGTCGACACGGGGCTACACTACCCGCCAGGCGAAGCGGCCTGGCAAGTCGCTTTCGAAGCGTTCGGCATACGGCCGGCGCAGATCGGGCGAATTGTGCTGACGCACGCGCACCCCGACCATTTCGGCATGGCTGGATGGCTAGCCGGGCAAAGCGGCGCGCCGGTGCTGCTGGCACCCGGGGAAAACGCCTTCGCCGAGCGCGTGTGGCACAACGGCGCAGCCAACGAGCAGGCGATCGTCGAATTCTTCCGCGCACACGGGCTGCCGGCAGGCCTAGCCGAGCAGGTGCGCGAGACCATGGCCGAGAACCGCGCGATGACCACGCCCTGGCCCGAAGTTACAGCGCTGGCGCCGGGCACGGCGATCGAGATTGGCGCGCGGCGGTTCGAGGCGATCGCCACGCCAGGGCACAGCGACGAGCACCTGGTGTTCTACTGCGCCGATGAGCGGCTGATGCTGTGTGGCGACGCCGTGCTCACCAAGATCACACCGAACGTCAGCCGCTGGCCCGACGGCAACCCAAACCCGCTGGCCGATTTTCTGAGCTCGCTGGAGCGGCTGGGCGATCTGGACGTAGCGCTTGCGCTGCCGGGGCATGGGCCGCTGATCGACAAGTTTGGGCAGCGGCTGGTCGAGCTGCGCCAGCATCACCACGAGCGGCTCGAGATGATGGCGCGGGCCGCCGGCGACGGCGCGACCGCGTTCGAGGTATGTACGCGCGTATTCCCCACCAGCACGCTCTCACCGCACCAGCTGCGCTTCGCGATTGCCGAGACGCTGGCGCACCTGGAGCACCTGGTGAGCATAGGCCAGGCCGAGCGTATCGAGCAGCCGGCGATCATGTATCGCGCCGCCTAGCCGGGCAGGGGCGCTGAGTATAGGCTGACGAAGCGAATGCAATACCAAGCAATCTTGTTCGATCTTGACGACACACTGTACGACCTGCGCTCGTACTGGCGCGTGCGGCTAAGCGAGGCGCTCGCCGAAATTAGCACGCGCTACCCGCAGCTCGAGCGCGACGCCCTGGTGCGCGAGGCCATCGCGCAAAAAGTGTACATCGACAAAATGCCGGGGTTTTTGCGCAGCCTCGGCATCGACGACGAGCCGCTGATCGCCGGAACGCACAACAGCTTTGGCCGCGACTGGTTTGCGCGGCTGGTGCTCCACGACGACGCACCGGCTACGCTTGAGGCGCTGCGGCCGCACTACAAGCTTGGGTTGGTGACAAACGGGCCAAGCCGCACGCAGCGCCCGAAGATCGAGCAGTTCGGGCTAGGCGCCTTTCTAGACGTGCTGATCGTATCGGAGGAGGCCGGCGTCGCCAAACCCGACCCGGCGATCTTCCGCCTGGCGCTGGAGCAGCTGGACGTAACGCCAGCGCAAGCGCTGTACGTTGGCGACTCGCTGGAGTTCGACCTACCGGGAGCGGCGGCTGCGGGCATGCCGTTCATCTGGATGAACCCGCGCAATGAGCAGCTGCCGGTGCACCTGCCGCGCCCGCTAGCCGAGATCACGCGGCTGACCGAGCTGGTGCAGCTACTGCTCTGAGCCAGCAGGCTGGCGGGCCATGCTGTGATACTCGCGATTAGGGCGCAGCTCGAGCGCGCTGGCAACGCGGTTGCTGTAGTTGAAGAACGCCGCGGTTTGGATGATATCCATCACATCTTCGTCGCTGAAGCCGTGCGCGCGCAGCTCGTCGATATCGGCATCCGAGCAGGTATCGGACGCGCGCGTTATCTTGACGGCAAAATCGAGCATGGCGCGCTGGCGCGGCGTAAGCGCTGCAGCGCGGTAGTTCGCCGCAACCGTATCGGCCAGCACCTCGTCTTTGGCGCGCACGCGCAGCACCGCCCCGTGGGATGTCAGGCAGTAGAAGCAGTGATTCTGCGCCGACACCGCCACCGCGATCATTTCACGCTCGGCCTTGGTCAGCCCCGAGTCCTCGATCATGATCGAGTCGTAGAGTGCCACGAAGCCGCGCAGCTGCTGTGGGCGCAGCGCGTAGGCGCGGTACACATTCGGTACGAAGCCGGGCTTGGCGCGCATCTGATCGAACAGCGCGCGGACATCGTCGGGCAGCTGCGCCTCGTCGGGCACCGCCAGGCGGCTAATGCGGGCGTTGGGCTGGTCGCTCATGGTAAGACCTCCTGTGATACTCTCGTAAGAACTCGATTGGCGTAACGTAAGAAGTGGGCTCGATACTCTATGCAAGGCAGGCAGTAGCGCGTAGAGAAAGGGGCCAGCAATGTTCGCCAATATGATCCGCAGCTGGAATGCGATGTCAACCTACCGCAAGATCCGGCGCGTGATCTCGCTCGGGCTGATCGCATTCGGCATATGGGCGCTCTCGCCATACTTGTATACCAGGCGTGTGAACGAAGCCTTTCCCGTGCCAGGGCCAGCCGCGATGAGCGAGCCCACCGCCATGGCCGCGCA
>CALLYN010000591.1 GCA_937858455.1 uncultured Kouleothrix sp. | reverse complement strand
CGGCGGCGGCGCGGGCTGCAGCCGCAGGCTGGCTCAGGCCGGCGCGGCGCGGCCCGAACATCACGTCGGCCAGCACCGTCGGCGCGAACAGCTGGGCTTCAGGAAACTGAAACAGCATCCCGATCATCCGCCGCACTGCGCGCAGGTCGGTCGCGCGATCGGCCAGGTCGCGCCCGTTCAGCAGCACGCGCCCAGCCGAGGGCCGCAGCAGCGCGTTGAAATGCTGCACCAGCGTGCTCTTACCCGAGCCGGTCACGCCCACAATCGCCGTGCAGCTGCCGCGCGCGATCGAGAGCGTGATATCGCTCAGCGCGGGCGGACCGGGCGGCGCCGACGGGTAGCGGTACGTCAGCTGCTCAACGGCAATGATCGCTTCGCCTCGACTCACGCTTCGCGCGCCCTATTCTCGACAAGCGTACTCGAAAACTGAATATACGGGAAGCACTCGGGGATGTGCGAGTCCCAGGCGCCGTGCGCGCTCCAGGCCCAGCCGCTCGAGTCCTCGGCTGGCGGCGCCTCGCGGTACTGGTTGAAGCGCGAAAAATCCATGCGCCAGACATCGCCATCGCGCGGCGGCAGCGCGCGGCCGTCGGCATGCGCCAGCCAGCGCATGCCGGCCCACGGAAACGCCAGCTCCACCGTCCAGCCGCGGTCGCGGTCGGAATTGTCGTTGAGCGTGCCGTCGACGAACACTGCCGATTTGAGGCCGGGGAAATCCCAGTTCCAGAAGCCAATGCGCGGCCCGCGCGGGTGCGCGGTGAAGCCCACGCCGTTGAATGGCCGCGCGCCCGGCTGGTCGCGCTGGAACTCGGGCACGCCGGCGTAGCCGCCGCGCGCGTAGGCCTCTTCCCAGATAAAGAACACCTCGTAGATCGTGCCAAGCGCGTTGATCTCGAACTCGTAGTATGCGTCGCGGCCAGCGATAAACACCTCGACATCGTTATCGGTGTAGACAAACGCGTCGCGCTCGGCGAGCGTCGCGGCGACGTGCGGCTCATCGACCCAGAAGCCGACGTACAGGTTTTCGTCGTCCCACAGCAGCGCGGCGCGGGTATCGTGGATCGTCGGCCGGCCGCTGATCAGGTCGACAAAGCGCGGCGAGCGCGGGGCCATGCTCCAGGCCGGCTCGTCGAGCCGCCCGTCGATGGTTGGCGGCGTAGCCACGCGGTAGGCGGTGTAGCGCGCGATGCGCTCGTCGGGCCAGGGAAACTCCGACATGGTGAGAGATCCTTTCATCTACACGCCGGTTCGGTTGCTCTTTCGCATGTTACTGTGGTGCTCAGGACTTACGCGGTGCGCGTTTTTGCCTTCGGCAGAGCGGTACTTTTTCATGGATGGTGCTGAGATGTTGGCGCTTTGCGCCAACATCTCAGCACAAAAGAAAGCGAAGTACCACGCTGCCGCAGGCAGAACAAGCCCATATCGCGGGCGACCGCGTAACTCGTGTAATTTTAAGAGTAGGGCCATGTGCGGCTGGCGCGCTGCGCCACAACTGCATAGCCGGTACGAAAATCAGGGTTGCGCGGGCGTCAGCGCCGCCTCGATCGCCCGCGCGGCGCGCAACATTGTCGCCTCGTCCCACGGCCGGCCCGCAAGCTGCAGACCCAGCGGCAGGCCAGCATCGCTGCCAACCGGCAGGCAGATCGCCGGCCAGCCCAGAGCGTTGAACGGCCCGGTGAACGCAGTCGAACCGATGCTGCCAAGCGCCGGCGCGCTGCCTGGCTGGGCGGGGGTGCTGATAAGATCGACCTGGCCGAATAGCGCGTCGCACTGGCGGCGCAGCGCCGCGCGCGCCTGCTGAGCCTGCACAAACGCGCGCGGGCCATAGGCGTAGGCCGCAATCACGCGCTGGCGCATGAACTCGCCGTAGTCGGCTAGGCGCGTGCGCAGCATTGGCTCGTGGAACGCCGACGCTTCGAGCGCCAGGATGGCGCTGTTGATCAGGCGCAGCGACTCGAGCGCGGGTATATCGATCGGCACAAGCTCGGCGCCAGCCGCTTCGAGTGCGGCCAGGCCGGCACGCCAGGCAGCCAGCGCGGCATCGCTGCCAAGCGGCCCGCCCGAGCCGTCGTCGCCTAGCACGCCCACGCGCAGGCCGCGCGCGCCGGCGTCGAGGTTTTCGGGCAGCGCGAAAGCGCCATCGGGACGGGTGCGCGGGTCGCGCGAGTCGGGGCCGGCGAGCACATGGAGCAGCAGCGCGGCATCGCCGACACTGCGCGTCATTGGGCCGAGGTGATCGAGCGACCAGGCCAGCGGCGTGACGCCATATAGGCTGACGCGGCCGAAGGTGGGCTTCAGGCCGACGATACCGCACAGCGCGGCAGGGATACGGATGGAGCCGCCGGTATCGGTGCCGAGCGCGGCGAGCACCAGCCCCGCGCCCACTGCCGCGCCCGAGCCGCTGCTCGACCCGCCGGTGTCGCGGTCGGCGGCGTGCGGGTTGTGCGTCGGCCCGTAGTGGGCATTGTTCGAGCCGGGCGAGTACGCGAACTCCGACAGGCGCGTTTTGCCGACGATCACCGCGCCGGCGGCCTCGAGCCGCTCGACGGCGGCGGCATCGAAGTTGGTGACGCGCTCGGCGAAGATCTTCGAGCCGGCGGTGGTGCGCGTGCCGCGCAGCGCCAGCAAATCTTTCACGGCCACCGGGATGCCGTGCAGCGGGCCACGGTAGTCGCCGGCGGCGATCTGCCCCTCGGCGCGCCGCGCGGCGGCGAGAGCGTGGTCGGCCAGCACCTGCTGAAACGCGTTGAGCTGTGGATCGCGCGCGGCGATGTCGGCCAGCGCCTGCTTGGCCAGCTCGACCGGCGAGATCTGGCGCGCGCGCAATTGGGCCGCCAGGGCGCCTATCGGCGAGCTAGCGCCAAACACCCGCTCAGGCGGCTCACCTGGCAACCCCACGCTCGGGCTGGGCCGCGATTCATCAAGATAATCAGGCGTTGCGTCGCTTATCACGCCCTGGATCACCTGCTCGAAATCACGCAGGCGGCTGAGGAAACCTTTGTCGATAACGCCCTGAATATCGTCGGGGCTGGGCGCAATACCGGCAGCGCGCAGGTTCGCGTGCAGCTGATCGATCGCCCGATCGGGCACCGAGCTCGCAGTCATTGGCGTTTCCTCCTAACGTCGTTCGAGGTAGGCGGCAGCGCTTACTGGTCTTCCAGCAGCTCTTCGAGCCGGAGCGAGAGCACCCGCGACGCGCCGTCCTCGCCCATCGACACGCCGTAGATCGTATCGGCGGCTTCGATCGTACCGCGGTTGTGCGTCACGAGCAAAAACTGGGTCTGGGCGCCCAGATCGATCAGCGCCTCGCGGAAGCGGCCGACGTTGGCCTCGTCGAGCGCGGCGTCGACCTCGTCGAGCACGCAGAAAGGCGAGGGGTTGACCTTCAGAATGGCGAAGAGCAGCGCCGAGGCCGTGAGCGTGCGCTCGCCGCCCGAGAGCAGCGAGAGTGTCTGCTGGCGCTTGCCGGGCGGGCGCGCCAGGATCTCGACGCCCAAACCAGCGACGCTATCGTGCTCGGCGCCGTCGCCGTCGGCATTGCCGGATGCGCTCGCGCCGTTCGGGCGCGTAAGGATCAGCTGGGCCTGGCCGCCGCCGAACAGGCGGGTAAAGCTGCGCTCAAACTCCACGGCTACGGCGCGGAAGGTGGCCTCGAAGCGCATCTGCATCGCGCCGTCGAGCTCGGCGATCAGCTCGCGCAGCGCGGCCTGGGCCTGGCGCAAATCGGCGATCTGGGTCGTAAGGAACTCGTGGCGCTTGGCCTCTTCCTCGTACTCTTCAAGCGCGAGCGGGTTGACAACGCCAAGCCGCTGGATGCGCGCCTTGAGCGCCTGGATGCGCGCCTCAAGCGTCTCGGGCTGCTCGGAAGAGGCAGGGGCGGCCACCGCCGTTGAATTCTCAGCCGCCTCGGCAGTGCCGGCCGCAGCAGCCCCCTCGCCGCCAGCGGCAGCCAGCGCCAGCTCGCGATCCTCATCTCCCGAGCCCTTGGTTGCCTCGATGTCGATATCGTCGGCGGCGGCGCGCTCCCATAGCGCGTCGAGCCGGTCGCGGGCGCGCTGCATCTCGACGGCAGCGCGGCTATGCGCCGACTCAGCCGCCAGCAGCGCGCTCGTCAGCGCGGCCTCGTGGCGCTCGAGGCTAGCCTGGGTGCGCTCAAGCTCGGCCAGCTCATCCTCGGATGGGCCAATCTGGCCGCGCAGCGCGTCGAGCTGCCGAAGCAGCGCGGCATGCGAGCCCGCCAGCGCATGTAGCTGGGCATCGAGCTGGGCGCGCTCGTCGGCCAGATCCTCGATCCGGCGCTCGCCGGCAGCGCGCTGGTCGGCCAGCCGGGCCAAGTTCAGCTCGCTCGCCTGCAGCAGGGCGCGCTCGGCCAATGTCTCGCCCTCGGCGGTGGCGGCGGTGGCGCGCAGCCCGGCC
>CALLYN010000590.1 GCA_937858455.1 uncultured Kouleothrix sp. | reverse complement strand
GCTCACGCTGGTGCTGCTCGAGCGCGCGTTCGGCATTGGCGTGTTCGACCCGGCGTTGGGCGGCGACCCGGTGCTGTTCGAGCACCTGTTCTGGTTCTACTCGCACCCGGCGGTGTACATCATGATCCTGCCGGGCATGGGCGTGGTGAGCGAGCTGATCACCTGCTTCTCGCGCAGCCGGCCGTTCAGCTACGGCCTGATCGCGATCTCGAGCCTGGCGATCGCGGTGATCGGCTTTCTGGTGTGGGGCCACCATATCTTCGTCGGCGGAATGTCGATCTACGCGGCCATGACGTTTTCGCTGCTGAGCTACCTGGTGGCCATCCCCTCGGCGATCAAGGTGTTCAGCTGGCTCGGCACCATGTTTCGCGGCGCGATCTTCTTCAGCACGCCGATGCTGTACGCGCTCGGCTTCATCGGCCTGTTCACGATCGGCGGCCTCACCGGGCTGTTTCTGGCGGCGCTGCCGGTAGACGTGCACGTGACCGACACGTACTTTGTGATCGCGCACTTCCACTACATCATGGTCGGCGGCATGGTTTCGGCCTACCTCGGCGGCATCCATTTCTGGTGGCCGAAGATCACCGGGCGCATGTACCCGGAGTGGTGGGGCAAGATCGCCGCGCTGACGCTGTTCCTGGGCTTCAACCTGACGTTTTTCCCGCAGTTCATCCTGGGCTACCTGGGCATGCCGCGGCGCTACCACGAGTACGCGCCCGAGTTTCAGGTGTGGAATGTGCTCTCGACCGCCGGCGCGACGATCCTGGCGGTTGGCTACCTGCTGCCGCTGGCCTACCTGATTTGGTCGCTGCGCTACGGCAAGCTGGCGCCGCCAAACCCCTGGAGCGCGACCGGCCTGGAGTGGCAGACGAGCTCGCCGCCGGGCAAGGATAACTTCGCGCGCACGCCGATCGTGATGCAGCCGCCCTACGAGTACGACCCGGCGCACCCGGAGGCATTCACGCCGCAGGGGGAAGAGTATGTCTGAAACACGCGGGCTTGTGGCGCACCACTTCGACGACGCCGAGCAGCAGCACATGTCGAGCTACCTGGGCATGTGGATCTTTCTGGCGACCGAGGTGATGTTTCTCGGCGGGCTGTTCGCGGCCTTCGCGGTGTACCGCTACAGCTACGCCGAGGCGTTTCGCGAGGCCAGCCGGCACCTGTACGCCTCGCTCGGCGCGCTGAACACGGCGGTGCTGCTGTGCAGCAGCCTGACCATGGCGCTGGCGGTGCGCGCCGCAGCGCTGGGCCGGCGCGGCTGGCTGGTGGGCCTGCTCGCGGCCACTATGCTGCTCGGGCTGGGGTTTCTCGGCATCAAGGCCACCGAGTACTACCTCGACTTCCAGGAGCACCTGGTGCCGCTCAGGGGCTTTGGCTTCGCCTACGAGGGCGCCGACCCGCGCCGCGCCCAGCTGTTCTTCGACTTCTACTTCGCCATGACCGGCCTGCACGCGCTGCACATGCTGATCGCGATCGGCTGGGTGGGTGTGGTGGCGCTGCTTGCGTGGCGCGGGCGCTTCTCGGCGGCCTACAGCACCCCGGTCGAGGTCGCGGGCCTGTTCTGGCACTTCGTGGATATTGTGTGGGTGTTTCTGTTCCCGGTGCTGTACCTGGTGGGCTAAATAGTCTGCCAACAAATTTCTTTTTCATTCGCTGGATCCGAGAGCAATGCTGTCATGCTGAACGAAGCTCCGCTCCCTCGCTGCCAAATCAGCGAGATGTTTCGCTTCGCTCACCATGACACTGATAGACAAAGAAACTTGGTTAACAAAGTACTAAGGCCCGCGCGAACAAATGCGCACGGGCACGTATCGAGCGCGCCCGTCCAGGGTGAAACCGAAATGCCAAGGAATGGAAGCCTGCCACAGAAGGAAAACACCATGGCGCAACAAACCGCTACAGCCGGCAAGCATATCGTCTCGCTCAAAGCCAACCTGCTGGTGTTTGGCGCGCTGCTGGCGCTGCTGGCGCTGACGCTAGTGGCGGCGCAGCTCGACCTTGGGCCGCTGAACGGCGCAATCGCGCTGGCGATCGCCGCCGCCAAGGCGCTGCTGATCATCCTCTACTTTATGCATGTGCGCTTCAGCGGCCGGCTGGCCTGGGTGTTCGCGGCGGCCGGCTTTGTCTGGCTGGCGATCATGGTCGGCCTGACCATGGCCGACTACGTCAGCCGCGGCTGGTTTGGGCTGCTGCCCGCGCCGCTGGGCTAGCGCCAGACGGTGCTTTTTGATTATCGTGTGCATTTTCCGCGCGCAGCGCGGAAAATGCACACGTTCAAAAGGAAAGTACCGCTTGTGTTGCACTGCGTGGCGAAGCCACGCAGTGCAACATAATCTATACGTGAGCAAGCGAAGAGCGTATAAGTATCAGCGGTCGACCATGACCATGGTGGCCGGGTTGTAGCGCGGCCCAGCGACCTTCCCCGGCGCGAGTGCCTCGTCGAGCGCGCGCATTTGCGCCGCGCTGAGCTGCAGCGCGGCGGCTGCGACATTTTCTTCCAGGTACCTGGTGCGCTTGGTGCCGGGGATGGGCACAATATCCGGCCCTTTGTGCAGCAGCCAGGCGAGCGCGACCTGGCCCGGCTTCGCGCCGGCCGACCGCGCGACTTCGTGCACCACCTCGGCCGCGCGCATGTTCGCGTCGAAGTTCTCGCCCTGGTAGCGCGGGTCGCCGCGCCGGAAATCGCCCTCGGGGTACTCCTCGGCCCGCTTGACCTCGCCGGTCAGGAAGCCGCGGCCAAGCGGCGCAAACGGCACCAGGCCGATGCCAAGCTCGCGCAGCAGCGGGATGATCTCGGGCTCCAGGTTGCGCTCCCACAGCGAAAACTCGCTCTGCAGCGCCGAAACCGGGTGCACGGCATGGGCGCGCCGGATGTTGGCGATGCCCGCCTCGGACATGCCAAAAAAGCGCACCTTGCCCTGCTGCACAAGCTCGCCCACCGTACCCGCCACCTCCTCGATCGGCACGGCCGGGTCGACGCGGTGCTGGTACAGCAGGTCGATGTGGTCGGTCTGCAGGCGCCGCAGCGACGCGTCGACCACCTCGCGAATATGCTCGGGCCGGCTGTCGACGCCCGAGCTGCCGGGCGGCCTCTCGCCGATGCGGAAGCCAAACTTCGTGGCGAGGGTCACTTCGCCGCGCCGCCCCTTGAGCGCGCGGCCGAGCAGCTCCTCGTTGGTGAATGGGCCGTACGCCTCGGCGGTGTCGAGGAACGTACACCCCAGCTCGATCGCGCGGTGGATGGTCGCGATCGACTCGCGCTCGTCGCGCTCCTCGGGCGCGCCATACGATTGGCTCATGCCCATGCAGCCCAGGCCAATCGCCGAAACCTCAAGGCCCTGCGTGCCCAGCTTGCGTTTTTCGAGGCTCATCGTGTTCTCCTTTGTCTATCACGAGCTACGCGGCGGAAGTTTTTGCCCTCGGCTCTGCTCACGTACGCCACAGCACGAGCTATACCAGCTTTGGCTGCGCCTGGCGAACAGGCGCGATCAAACCGAGCCGGTATCTCCCAGCGGTGCCTGGCCGGCGCACCAGCGCAGGCACGCGCCGACCAGCGCCTGGTAGGCCGGGTGCAGCCACACCTCGAGGTTATGGCCGGGGGTGAGCGCCACCACGCGCTGCACGAAGGAACGAGCCCTCGTACGGAACACCACCATGTAGGTTCCGTCCGCAGGCAGGTTGACGCGCAGCTGGGTGATCCCTTGCGTGCTATGCTTCGCGACTAGCCTTCCGCGCACATCGAACACCTCGACCGCCTGCACTTTGTTCGTGAGGCCGATGATGTTCAGCACACCATCACGCGCAGGGTTCGGTGCGACACGCACGCCGAGTTCGTCCAACCCATCGATGCCCGTGCTGAGGTCATCGAAACCGCCCTCGGCCACGAGGAACGGCGTGTTGTCCGCTGCTTCGTACATGGTGCGGAACGTGTCGATGGGGGCGCTGTGGTTGGAGAAGAGCTCCTCCATCCACTTCGGTGGTGCGCTCTGGTACCACACACGGGCCTGCACATGGATCAGGCTGTTGTACCCGTTCAACGGAACGTGGTAGTGCACGATGTCCGATCCGCTGCCTTCCACCCCGAGCGCATCATGGTTGAAATCGATGTCGGAGGACGGCACGTTGGCGATGGCGCTCGTGTCGTAGCTGTAATGCTGGGTGGAGAAGAGCTCCGGCACAAGGCGGTTGTCCTTCAGCTTGGTGGCGGCGCGTTCCAGGACGGTGGTCTTGTCGCCGTTCTTCACCTGGACGACGTTCTGGCACTTGTCGGCCAACTTGAGTCCGCACTTGGCGCAGGTGCCTTCACCGGTGAGTTTGACGTCCTTGCCGTCGGCGGCCTGGACGCTGAAGATGCCGGACGCGATCGCAGCCGCGGCGAGAAGCTTGATGAGGTTTTTCATGGAAGGAAGCAGATGCCTTGGTAACGGGGCCAAGGAAACCGATGCGGGCCGCATTGGCAAGCGTCGTTTGGGGGGTCGAAATGGGTAGGCCAGGCGTCAGCGGCGCTGTGCTGGCCGGGGGGCTCGGGCTCCGGATGGGTTGTCCCAAGGTGGACCTGTACGTTCAGGGGGAGCCGCTCCTGCTTCGGCAGCTCCGGCTCCTGGCGGAAGCGGGCATCGACGAACGCTGGGTTTGCCTGGCGCCGGGACAGGACCCTCCCCACTTTCTTCCCAACGATACCGGGGTCCTGGCCGACCGGCGGCCCGGATTGGGTCCCTTGGCGGGATTGGAGCGGGTGTTGCAGTCCGCCTCGGGTTCCTTCGTTGTCGTCATCGCCATCGATCTGCCCCAATTGAGTGCGGACTTTCTTCGAACGCTCCTGGGGCGATGCGCCGGGCTGCGGGGATGTGTCCCACGGGTTCGAGGCCTGTTTGAGCCCCTGGCGGCGGTCTATCCCGCGTCGGCATGGGCGGCGGTGAATCGGCGTCTCGAGCGTGGCGAACTCTCCCTCCAGCCCCTCGTCACGGAGCTCGTGTCCTGTGGGACGATGGAGGTGCTGGACCTCTCTACTGCCGAGGAATCCCTGCTGCTGAACTGGAACCGGCCGGGCGATTTCGCAGGGGGACCTTCCGACGGACCCTGATGCTGGCGCGATTTTTCGAAAAGACTTCCCCTCAGTCCACCGGCAGGTTTTGAGGACGATGAGGACGCAACGCTCTGTCGAGGGTCTCCGCGGGTGGATCCGGTTCTTCGCCTGGATCCTGATGGGTTGCGCCGCCCTCGCCCAGGGATCCAAAACGGATTACGAGCGGGCATTGGGACTGGCCGGTCGGACGGAAGACCGGGTCTTTCGTCAGCGCATTCATCCGGAGTGGCTCCCCGGGGGCACCTCCTTTTGGTACCGGGTCAACACCGGTCCCGGCGCGCGGGAGAGGGTCACCCGGACGGGCGCGCCGCCGTGAAGCGCTCGCCGAGCAGATAGGGGCCGGGCGTGAGCGCGCGCTCGATCACATCGAGGACATTGTCGTACGTGCCCCATCCCGTGCCGCGGCCTTTTTCCGGATCGGCCCAATCCTTCATGTGGATGGCGGGCTCCAAAACGGCGGTGGAATAGACCAGCCAGCGCGCATACGGCCCGCGCAACGGGTCCTCGATCGTGGGCGCGAGCGCGCCGTAGCCATAGCGGTCGGCTAGATAGAGGCAGATCGCGGCGGTCTCCGTGATCAGCGCGCCGTGATCGGTGATCGCGGGCACTTTGCCCATCGGATTGATCTTCAGATAGTCCGCCTTCTTTTGGTCATTGCGACGGATGTCCACCACTTCAAGGCGATAGGGCAGATCGAGTTCGGCCAGCATCCAACGCGCCGTGAAGGTGCGCGAGAAGACGGAGCCGTAGAGAACGATGTCAGGCGTGGGCATCGTAACAATATATTTGAGTGCTTCGATTTCCGCGACGGGAATTTCTTGCCGCCGCGTTAGAATAGGTGCGGGAGAGACGGTCTCGAGTGGAGGATCGTATGAAGAAGTTGACAAGCATCCTGTTGGCCAGTTGTGTCGCGTTCGCGGGAATGAGCGCGCCGGCCTTCGCCTGGACGGAGCTGGCCGTTCGCGAGGTCGGCGACCGGACCGATCATGACGTTATTTCACTGCCGGGCGATCGCCATTTCGACCACATCAAATTGTGCGTCTATCGCAACCCAATCCGGTTTTACGATCTGCGCATCGATTATCGCAATGGCGGCAGCCAGGACGCGAACGTCCGGGCCCGGATCAATCCCGGCCAATGCACGCGCGCGATCGATCTCAATGGCGGCGAACGCAATATCGACCGCATCTCGATGACCTACGAAGAAACCAGCTGGCGCCACCGCACCGCGACGGTGCGGGTGTTTGGGGAATAACCACGCAGTCATTCCGGGGCGCGCGAAGCGCGAACCCGGAATCCAGCCAGCGCCGTAGGCGCTACACCACTAACCTTGCAGAATGCGGTGCCGCGCATCGCGCCTGGATTCCCGGTTCCGCCTTCGGCGGCCCGGGAATGACGGGTCACGGCACGTTCTTGGCCAACTCCTCCAGCCACGGCGCGGCGGAGCTGTCGCTCGGTGCGCGCCAGTCGCCGCGCGGGGAGAGCGAGCCGCCGGAAGAAATCTTCGGGCCGTTGGGGATGGCGCTGCGTTTGAATTGGGTTTGCGCGAAGAATTTCGTCAGGAATACGGCCATCCAATGCTTGATCGTCGCCAGATCAAAGGCGCGTTTGTCCTTGCCCGCGATATGTTCGGGCCAGAGGCCGCGCGTGGGATCGCTCCAGGCTTGCTGCGCGAGATAAGCGATCTTTGACGGGCGGAAGCCGTAGCGCGTCGTGTAGAACAGCGTGAAATCGTGCAGCGCGTAGGGGCCGATCGTGCCTTCCGTGCTCTGCGGGCCTT